>DAHWQF010000459.1 GCA_027334785.1 Acidimicrobiaceae bacterium | reverse complement strand
ACGCCTTTCGGTGGCCACTGCCTTAGCGACAGAGCCCGTTTTGCTGGTGCTCGACGAACCGACTTTCGGCCAGGACGCCTCCACATGGGACGAGCTGGTCGCCCTCCTGGCCGAGCAGCGTGACGCCGGCCGGGCGGTCATTTGTGTCACCCATGACGAGCGACTGGTCGGTGCCCTGGCCGACCGCGAGGCCCGGATGCGCGCCGGCCGCTTGACGGAGCGGGAGGGCACGAGAGCAAGCCGGTCGGCGGCCGCGCCGCTGCGCCGCTCGGCCGCCCTGAGGTGAGCCGGCGGTGCGGGCAGCTTCGACGCTCTCGGTAACGGCGTCGCTCGCCGGCAGCCGGCTAGGCCGTTTCAATCCCGCAGCCAAATTGGCGGCCGCCGCCTTCGTCATCGCCGGACTGCTGGCCAGCGCCAGCCTGGTGAGCGCGTCGGTGGTCCTCGGCTGCGAGCTCCTCGCCCTTCCCGCCGCCGGCGTGGACGTGCGGACCTTCGCCGCCCGCACCTGGCCACTGCCCCTCGCTGCCGCCGGCGTGGCCCTCGCGAACATCGTGGCTTCAGACGCCAGCCCGGCCACGATCGCAGCGATATCGCTGCGGTTGCTGGCCATCGCCCTGCCCGGGGTGCTCGCCTTCGCCTCCACCGAGGCCGTCGACCTCGCCGACTCGCTCGTCCAGCAGCTTCACGTCCCTGCCCGCTTCGCCTACGGCGCCCTCGCCGGCCTCAGGCTGCTGCCCCTGCTCGGCCTCGAGTGGGAACTCATCCGCCGGGCACGGCGCGCTCGGGGCATCGACGCCGGCGGCTCGCCTTGGGGGGCCGCTTCCCTCTTTGCGTCCACCGTTTATGCGCTCCTCGTGGCTGCGGTCCGCCGCGCCACCCGCCTGGCGCTGGCCATGGACAGCCGCGGGTTCGCCTCTCAGGGGCCCCGTACCGCCGCCCGGCGCCAGGTGGTGCAAGCAGCCGACTGGGCCCTCGTGGGGGCAACGGCGGTAGTGGTCGCCGGCGCCAATGTCCTGGCCGTGCTGACCGGCACCTGGCACGCCTTCTTGGGCTGACCCTCCTCTCTGGCGGTGCCGGCGCTCGGCACGCCTTCTTGGGCAAACCCGTCCCTGAGCCGCCTAGTGGGGCCTGGCGCAAAAACTGACCGATGTGATCTTACAAATGCCGCATCGGTGAGTCCTGTGCGCGAAACGGGCTCATTTTCTTACGGATGTGGCCTTGAGCCAGCCACATCTGCCAGAAAATTGCACCGGGCGCCAACGCGGACGCGGACGCGGACGCAACAAGGACGCGGACGGCAACAAAGCCGCAGGCCGCAACGGGACACGGCCGCCATGTCCTCCTCCCGCAGCTCCTCCTCCCGCCAGCTCCTCCTCCCGCCAGCTCCTCCTCCCGCAGCTCCTCCTCCCGTAGCTCCTCCTCCCGCAGCGCCGGCATCACGCCGGCACCACCACAGCCTCCACGCTGACGACGGAGCCCGCCGGCGCCGGCGCCACCAAGTTGCCCTTGAGCGGCCTCCCGCCCACCACGAGG
Source organism: Acidimicrobiaceae bacterium (assembly GCA_027334785.1). Taxonomy (GTDB): domain Bacteria; phylum Actinomycetota; class Acidimicrobiia; order Acidimicrobiales; family Palsa-688; genus JAJZYO01. The sequence continues at coordinate 1,857 of DAHWQF010000459.1, read as the reverse complement.
TCGCGCACTCGCCCGCCGGCGCCGGCAGGTTTGGTGACCGAGATGTGGTAGGTCGCCCCTCGCCAGATGCGGGTGCAAGAGAAGCCGGGCCAAGACTCGGGCAAGACGGGGTCGATGCGTAGGCCGGCGTGCTCGGGACGCACACCCAGGATCCACTGAGTGAGGGCCACGTAGTTCCAAGCGGCCGTGCCGGTAAGCCAGGAGTTCTTGGCCTCTCCGTAGGTAGGTGCGTCACGGCCGGCGATCGTCTGCGCGTACACGTACGGCTCGCAGCGGTGGGTCTCGCTGATCTCTTCGCGCGCCGGCGGGCTGATCGCCTTGTAGTAGCCAAACGCAGCGTCCCCGTCCCCCAGTCGCGCCTCGGCGATCATGACCCAGGGGTTGGTGTGGCAGAACACGCTCCCGTTCTCCTTGTAACCCGGCGGGTAAGAGGAAATTTCACCGAGTTCGGGGTAATAGCGCGTATATGCGGGCTGGACGAGCAGCACGCCGTGCGGCGTGGCCAGCCGCTCGCGGACCGAGTCGAGGGCCGCCCGGGCACGCCCGTCGGAGAGGCCGGCGCCCCCCATCGTGCAGATCCCCTGGGGCTCCACGAAGATCTGGCCCTCCTCGTTGTCCTTGGAACCCACCGGACGGCCGTAATAGTCGTACGCGCGCCTCCACCAGGCCCCGTCCCAGGCGTGCTCGCCGAGAACCGCCCGCATGGTGCACGCGAGCTGCCGGTAGCGTTCTGTCTCGCCCGGTACCGCCCAGCCTCTGCCCAGGTGCTCAGCCATGGCCGCCATCTCATCGGCCGCCAGGCAAAACAACCCTGCGATGAAGACGGACTCGGCAACCCCGCCGGAGCGGTTTTCGGTCGTCTGGAAGCTTTCGCCCGGAGTCTCCGAGAAGCAGTTCAAGTTGAGGCAGTCGTTCCAGTCGGCACGCCCGATGAGCGGGAGGCCGTGGGGGCCGAGGCGCTCCTCTGTATACGCGATGCTCCGCCGGAGATGGTCGTACAGGGGTTGTTCACTACCCGGGGAGCTGTCGTAGGGCACGGCCTCGGCCAACAACGTGGCGTCACCGGTCTCTTTCAGATAGGCGGCAACCGCGAGGACGAGCCAGAGCGGGTCGTCATTGAAGCCCGAGCCGATAGCGTCGTTGCCCCTCTTGGTGAGCGGCTGGTACTGGTGGTAAGCGCCGCCAGTGGCCAGCTGGGTCGAGGCTATGTCGATGATGCGCTCCCGGGCTCGGTCGGGCACCATGTGCACGAGCCCCAACAGGTCCTGGGCCGAGTCCCTGAATCCGATCCCCCGCCCTACCCCGGACTCGAACAGCGAAGCCGACCGGGAGAGGTTGAAAGTGACCATGCACTGATAGGGGTTCCAGATGTTGACCAGGCGGTCGACGTCGCGGTCGGGCGTGGAGACCGACAGCTTGGAGAGCAACCCGTCCCAATAAAGACGCAGTTCTTTTAGGCTGGAGGCGGCCTTCCCCGGCTGCAGCCAGCGCGCCACCACGGGCGCGACCAGGCGCTTGTTGAGCTGGCCACTGGCCGGCGGGTCGAACTTCGCGTCGCGGGGGTTCTCGTGGTAGCCGAGCCCGAAGATGACCTCGCGACGGGCGCCGGGGGCGAGCGTCACCTTCACGTGGTGGGCCCCGTGGGGCGCCCAGCCGTGGGCGACCGAGCCACTGCAGTACCCTCGCTCAACGGCAACGGGCCGGTCGAAACCGCGGTAGGCGCCCAAAAAGGCGTCGCGGGCGGTGTCAAAGCCCGCGAGCGGCTCGGAGCAGGCGAAAAAAGCAAAGTGGTCCCGGCGTTCTCGGTACTCGCTCTTGTGGTAGATGACGCTGCCTTGGACCTCCACCTCGCCGGTC
>DAHWQF010000458.1 GCA_027334785.1 Acidimicrobiaceae bacterium | reverse complement strand
GCCCCCGCTGCCCAGGGGCACGGGGTCGGCAAGAAGCTTTTGTTGGACGGGCTTCACTGGTTACGCCGTGTGGGCACGTTCCAGGTCGCGGTCAACACCCAGATGGGCAACGAGGCCGCCCTCTCGCTTTACCGCAGTGTCGGCTTTCGCGAGGACCCGAGGGGGCTGTGCGTGCTCTCGACAAGGTTGGACGGCATCGGGGTCACGTCGGCAAGCCTTGGCCTCCAGCCTGGGGAGGGCCTGAAGGGCGGGGCGCCTTGAGGCGCTCGGGTGGTCGTGGGCTGGCGTTTTGTGTTGCTGCCGCCGCGGTGTGCGCGGCATGGTCGGTGTCCGCGGGGGCGGTGCCCGCCGCGGCTCGGCCGGCGCCACGAGCCACGGTGGCCAAGGGCCACGACTCGCTGGAGCTCCTGTCGCAGAGCACCTGGGTCGGCCCGGGCCGGAGCGTCTTCCAGCTGGACCTCGCCGTGACGGCGAGCGACCCCGCCAACGAGACCCTGGCCGTGGACGTGTACCCCTTGCTCACCACGCGCTCGCAGTTCCAACAGGAGCTGGCCGGGACCTTCCCGGCACCGGGCTACCAGGGCGCGCCGGTGCCCCTGGCGGACCTGCCGAGCGGCCCGGATGGCGGGGCGGAGCTGGATCTCCCGGTCAACTCGCCAGCCGGGGGCCTGTCGCTCGGGACGACAGGTGTCTACCCGGTGCAGGTGTTCTTACAGAAACAGGGCCTGACCGAGGGCAAGCCGCTCACGACGTTCCTCGTCTACGCGGCGAACGGGGCGAGGAGCTTCAACGAGCACCTCGGCGTCTCGCTCGTGGTCCCCATCACGGCGAAGGTGCCGGTGAGCCGTACGGGCGCCATCGGCAACGTGCCGGCTGGCGCTGCGAGCCTGCTCCAGGCCGACATCGCTCAGCTGGCCGCCCACAAGGCAGCCGTAACGGTCCAGGGGTCCGCCTCGACGTTGGAGGCAATGGAAGAGTCCGGCGGGGCGACAAGAGCGGCGGTTAGCCAGCTGCGCGACGCGGTGGTGAGAAATGGCGACGAGCTCCTGCCCACCACCACTTTGCCGGTCGACGTGGGGTCGCTCGTGAGCTCGGGCCTCCAAGACGAACTGGCCAAGCAGCTTGCCTCCGGTGACGCGACCTTGACTGCGCTCCTTGGTACTCCCCCCTCACCCAACACCTGGGCGCTGCCTGGTGAGGTCGACCGGGCCACGCTGGGAGCGCTCTCTTCGATGGGCGTTACTCAGGTAGCCGTGCCCGCGGGAGCACTCTCCCAGCTCCCATCGGAGTACCAGCGCCTCACCTTTGCCCAACCCGCCAAGTTGGAAGCCGGGGGCAACCAACTCCTCGTCTTCGCTGCAGACAGCGAGCTCGCCGCGCGCATAGCCGAAGCGTCGAGCAGTCAACAGGCCGTGCTAGTGGCCAACCAAGTGCTCGCTGAGTTGGCGATGATCGACCTCGAGGCACCCAATGACCCTCGGGGGGTGGTCATGCTGCCCCCGGCCGGCACCACCATCGGCCCTGCGTTTCTCTCTGTCGTCTTGTCGGGGCTCGAGGGCAACCCGCTGCTCCGCGCGGTGACGCTCCAGCAGGCTTTCGGCTCGGTCCCGGTAGCGACGTCGGGCACGCGCCCGCTCGTCAGGCAGTTGGTGGGCCCGCCCAGCACGGGACCACTGGTCGGGGCGAGCCAGCTCGGCGCCGCCCAATCCGCCGTCTCCGATGCCGGACAGGTGTTCGGGAAGGGAGTTCCCTTCGTCGCTGGCCTGCAGGAGAGGCTGCTCGTAAGTACGTCGTCGGTGTGGAGCGGGCACCAGCGTTCTCGGATCATCGCCGGGGTGGAGCGCTCCGCTGAGGAGGAACTTCACAAGGTGCGCCTCCCCTCTTCGACCTCGATAACGCTCACCTCGCGCCGCGGGCGCCTGCCTCTGACCTTGATCTCGGGTACCCCCATGGCGGCACACGTACGTTTGGTGCTCTCGAGCGAGGAGCTCAGCTTTCTAGGTGGGAGCTTCCCCGGCGGGAGCTGTACCGCCTACAACCCCGGTTCGGAGGAATGCGACCTCCACCTGGTCCATGCCAGCACCACTTTCGAGATACCCGTCACGGTGCGCACGCCTGGGGCGTTCCAGCTCTCCTTAGAGATCGAGACGCCGGGTGGCTCGTTCGTTGCGGCGGGCAGCGACACGATCCGCTCGACGGCCGTGTCGGGCGTTGGCCTCTTGCTCATGGTGGGGGCTGCCCTGTTCCTCGTGGTGTGGTGGGTGCGCAACGCTCGACATGGTCGCCGCTCCCGTCGCCTGGTGCCGCGCCCAGCCGAGACAGTTGAGGACGGGCGGTTGCCGGTTTGAGCGTCGAGCAGGGCGTAACGACGCCCGGTCCTCCCACCCGGCCAGTGGTTTACCCGCCGCCTCCACCCCCGCCGCCTCCACCCCCGCCGGCACCACCCCCGCCGGCACCGCCGGGGCCGGTCACAACGCCTACGCCTGTCCACGTCGCGCCGTTCCTCACCGTCTTGCCAGGTGTCCTCGTACCGGCGTTACGGACGCCACCGCTGCCGGGGCCGCCGGCGGGGCAGCATGAGCCCGCGGAACATGAGCCCGCAGAAAATGAGCCCGCGGAACATGAGCCCGCGGCCAGGACGCCTGACACCTCGCCCACGACGACCGCTCCCGCCCGCAGCGCCCTGGTCATGGCGGCCGGTACCGTCTTGTCCCGAGCCACAGGCTTTGCCCGCTTGCTCGCCGTGGCGTGGGTGCTCGGCCAAGGCCGCTTGGCGGACGCCTTCAACCAAGCCAACACCGTGCCAAACCAGGTGTACGACCTGCTCCTGGGAGGGGTGTTGTCAGCGACGCTCCTACCCGTGCTCATGCAGTCGCTCTCCCGCAGCGGCTCACGCGACGATGACGACGCCGTCCCGGCCATCGTGAGCTTCCTCACCGTGGCGCTCGTGGTCGCCACCGTGCTGTTCTGGTTGGCGGCACCCCTCATCGTCCGGCTGTTCCTCTTGGACGCCCGAGGGCCCGAAGTCGGGGCCGAACGGGCGCTCGCGACAAGCTGGCTCCGCCTCTTTGCGCCCCAGTTGCTGTTCATGGGCCTGATCACAGTCACGACCGCCCTCTTGAACGCTCGCCGGCGGTTCGCGTCGGTGGCCTTCAGCCCGGTGCTGGCCAACCTGGTAGCGATTGGAGCGCTTGTCGTCGCCGACCAGATGGTGCGACCGAGCTCGATAAGCGGCTACCGCCAAGATGCGGCCGCGGTGGCCGTCGTCGGGATCGGGACGACGGTTGGCTACCTCGCCCAGCTCATCGCCCAGCTCCCAGCGCTCTTCAGGGCGAAAGTACCGCTCCGCCCGCGTTGGGCGCCCGGCCACCCCGCCCTCCGGGCGATCGGA
>DAHWQF010000457.1 GCA_027334785.1 Acidimicrobiaceae bacterium | reverse complement strand
GCGCGACGCGGCGTAGGCCTCCCGGCTCTTCAGCGGCTGGTACGCGTAGGCGCGGCCCGCCGGCTGACGGTCGAGGCGTCCCTTGCGCCACAGACGCACCAGAATGGTCATCACCGTGGTGTAGGCCAGCGGGCGCTCAGCCGACATGAGCTCGTGGACCTGACCCGGCGTGAGCGGGCCTCCAGCGTCCCAAAGGACGTCCATGACCTCCGCCTCGAGCTCTCCCATCGCCAGCTTCGCCATGCCCGACTCACCTCGCGGCTCGCTACCTGCGACGAAGCGTAGTACGCCATCCCCGGCCGGTGCGCTACCATGAGCGACACCCTGTCGTAGACAGCGGACCCGAGACCGCCCGGCTACCGGACGACGAGCCGCCCTGCCAGCGCGACGAGCCTGTGCGGCAATTCCGCTGGGGCATTCATCGGCTCACGTAGGCAGCGCGGCGCAGGTAGAGGGAGGAGACGATCACGTGACCAGCCGCAGACGAACCAAGGCGCTGCGCCACGCCGAGGCGCAGCGCCGCTCCGAATCGCTCGAAGCACTCGAGGCCCGCCGACGGCGGACCCGGATCCTCGGCGCCGCGGTTGGAGCGCTCGTCGTAGCCGGTGTCGGCACCGGCATCGGGATCGCCGTGTCGATCACCGGTACGAGCGCCCCCTCGGCGACCAACAGCGGCGGCACCCCGGAGCTGAAGCTCGGCTCCCTGGCGTCGCTGGGACCGCTCCAACCACCGGGATCGCCGGGCCCCTCCGGCCCCGAAGGCGTCCCCATTCCCAGCGCTCCGGCCCTCGCCGGCACGACGAATGAGGCCACCGGCCACAGCGTCGACGGCATCTCCTGCGACACCAGCGAGCAGACGCTGTTCCACATCCACGCCCACCTCACGATCTTCGTCAACGGCGCCGCCCGCCAGCTCCCCGCCGGCATCGGGATCCCCGGAGCCCGGGCCCAGGCCACCCCCGAGGGCCCGTTCATCTCCTCCGGGACGTGCTTCTACTGGCTCCACACCCACGCCGCCGACGGCATCATCCATATCGAGTCGCCGGTCCAGCGGACCTACACCCTCGGCGACTTCTTCGACGAATGGGGGGAGCCGCTCGGGCCCGAGCAGGTCGGCCCGTATCACGCCAAGGTGACCGCCTTCTACGACGGCAAGCGCTACGAGGCCAACCCCCGCGACATCCCGCTGCACGCGCACGCCCAGATCCAGCTCGACGTCGGCACCCCGCTCGTCGCCCCCGAGCACATCACCTTCCCCAACGGCCTGTAGCGGCGGCCCGAGCGTCAGGCGTGGCCGTTTCCGGTAAGGGGGGCGACTGCGCCCAACAGGCCGCTCATGGTGGAGACGAGGGGGGAGTTCACGTAGGTGACCCGCCCCGACGCGTCGAGCAGGTAGTAGATCTCGAGCTCACCGGCGGGGTCGTAGGTGGCGGTGAGCCGGCTCGACGCCACCCCCCAGGTCCAGTCGGGGTTGGCGGAGGCAGCACCGGCGTACTGGCGGGCGAAGGCGGTGATCGACGGACCTGACTGGCCGAGGTCGTCTGCCAGCTCGAGCTCCACGACGCGCACACCTCGCGACGCGAGGTGGCCGATCTCGCCAGCGAGAGCTTGGGTACCGGCTTGGCAGCTCGAACACCAGGTCGTGACGAACCACACGAGGGTGGGGTGACCCCGCAGCGAGCCGATCGCGGCCTGGGCGCCCGAGGCGGTGGTGAACGACCCGTTCCGAGCGATCGCGCCGACACCGGTCGATCGGGTGGTCGGTGCGCTCGTGGACTTGGAGCTGGCCACGACCGCCACCACGGCGATGATCGCCGCGACCAGCACCCCGGCAACGCCCATGCCGATGAGCCGGCGCCGGTGCGCCGCGGCCTGCCGGGCAGCCTCGTTGGCCCGACGGTTCTTGGCGGGCCGGCGCGCGGTCGTGGCGCGATTCGGGGCAGACCGACGGCTCACGAGCGGGGACTCCCGCTCGCCGTGGGAGCCGGATCCGCGACGCTGGCCCCGACGGCTCCGCCACCTTGCGGGCCTGGCGACGGGTCGGCGCAGCGGCGCGGGACCTGCGCCGAGACCGTGTCCCCTTTGGCGGGCGTCGAGCACACTCCTGCGAAGCAGGCAGCACGGGCCAGCTTGCGCGTCGACCACAAGCCGCTTGCGACCAGGAGGGCGAGCGCGCCTGCCAGGAGCAGGCTCTGTTTGGTGGCGAAGAAGTAGGTGATGGTCCCGGTGGTGCGCAGCCGGGCGGCGGCCGACAGGCCAAAGAGCCCGACCAGGGTGGGCACGACCGGGCTGCAGCACAAGAAGCTCGGGAGCAGGCTCACCACCACAGCCAGCGCGCCGAGCGGGCCGGCGCGGCGGGGCGCGTCGGCGCTCGACCTGGCGGCAAGGACCTCCCGCACGGCGTGGACCTGCAAGGTGAGGACCCACGCCATGGCCAAGGCGAAGGCGACGGTGAAGGCGAGGTAGCGGGGGTCGAGGTAGCCCCAGTTGGCGAAGGAGATCCGCTGGGTGAAGTCGAAGGGGAGCAAGATCGAGTTGCCGAAGCCGACGGCGACGAACACCGCGGCAAAGACCGCCCGGTCGACCCGGTCGGCGGCCACCTGGCGTACCAGGGCGGCCCACGGGTGACCATGAACGAGGTGTGTCCCGCTCATGCGCCAACGCCGCCTTTGGGCCCCTGATCGTCGGCAAGCCAGTCTGCGGGAGGCTCGCACATCGGCGCGCCGCATGCCCCGGCCCGTCGGCGGCGCACCACGACAAGGAGCGCCGCAGCCACAGCGACCGCCGCTCCCGCACCCAGCCCGCCCCAGGCGGTTGCGCCTGCGGCGGCCAGCGCGGCGACGAGCAACGGCCCGCCGCAACAAGCGACCGGGATCGCCAGCAACCCCAGCCAGCCGAGACCCTTGCGGCCGTCGGCTGGGGCGTCGGTGCCGAAACGCTGGGTCGAGGTGACTTGAGACCCAAGCCCGCCGCTCGAGGAGCGCCTGAGCCCCTCGGCAGACAGGTTGCGAAGCGGGCTCGCTTGGTCCATCAGTGCCTTCCCTTCCCTTCTCGTGTCGGCCGTGCTGGGCCTCGTCGGTCGGGCGGACACCGTCATGGCAAGGTCTCCGGCGTGGCCGGCGTCGGGGCCGACAAGGAGCCTGAGGGGCGCGTCCCGGTGAGCGAACCGAGATGGGCCAGCAGGGCGCCGACGGTCGACACCGGCGTCGCCCCGGCGTAGGCGACCCTGCCAGCCGAGTCGAGCAGGAAGTACTCGTCGGGAACGCCTTGGGGGTCATACGCGGTGGTCAGACGGAGCGAGGCCAGCGCCCAGGTCCAGGCGGGGTCGGGGAACGCCGAGGTGGCGTAGGTGCGCCCGAAGCTTGCCAGCTGTTTCAGGCCCGGCCCGCCGCTGTCGAAGGCGC
>DAHWQF010000456.1 GCA_027334785.1 Acidimicrobiaceae bacterium | reverse complement strand
TCGGGCATGCCCTCGGCGCGAGCCTCCTCGAGCGTCTTGCCGAAGGCAAGTGCCTCGGTCTGGGCAAAGAAGTTGGCCATCAGGAGGTCGTGGTGCTCGCCCACCCGATGGGCTGGTCGCAAAAACCCGATGAAGTCCGCCGGCACGAGCCGCGTCCCCTGGTGGAGGAGCTGGTAGTAGGCGTGCTGGCCATTGGTCCCAGGTGTACCCCAGACGACCGGGCCCGTCGACAGCTCCACGCCCTGGCCGTCCAAGGTGACGGACTTGCCGTTGCTCTCCATGTCCAACTGCTGCAAGTAAGCGGGGAACTTCGACAGGTAATGGTTGTAGGGCAGCACCGCATGGGTCTCTGCACCGAAGAAGTCGTTGTACCAGATGCCGATCAGCCCGAGCAGCGCGGGCAGGTTGCGCTCGTAGGGCGCCTCCCGGAAGTGCTCGTCGAGCGCGCGGAAACCCCCCAGCATCTCCCGGAAGGGTTGCGGTCCGATCGAGACCATGAGCGAGAGGCCAATGGCCGAATCGTACGAGTAGCGGCCACCCACCCAGTCCCAGAACTCGAACATGTTCTCGGTGTCGATACCAAACTTGGCGACCTCAGCCGCGTTGGTGGACACCGCCACGAAATGGTTGCGCACGGCCGCCGGGTCGCCCAGGCTGGACAGGAGCCACTCGCGAGCCGTCTTGGCGTTGCCGATCGTCTCCAGGGTCGTAAAGGTCTTCGAGCTCACGATGAAAAGTGTCTCGGCCGGGTCCACCCGCGCGGTCGCCTCCCAGATGTCCGACCCATCGACGTTGGAGACAAACCCGAGAGAAAGGGAGCGGTCCGAGTACGGGAGCAAAGCCTCGTAGGCCATTGCCGGCCCGAGGTCGGAGCCGCCGATGCCGATGTTGATGACGTGCTTGATCGGCTGGCCGGTGAAACCGCGCCAGGTGCCGCTCCGCACGTCGTCGGCGAAGCTGGCCATCTTTTCGAGCACCTTTTGGACGTCGGGGACGACGTCGCGGCCGCCCTCCTCGATGGTCACGCCGGCCGGGGCCCGGAGAGCTACGTGGAGCACGGCCCGGTCCTCGGTCGTATTTATGTGCTCTCCAGAGAACATGGCTTCGGTGCGCTCTCGGAGGCCGGCGCGCTGCGCGGCGGCCACGAGGAGCCGTACGGTCTCGGGCGTCAGGCGGTTCTTCGAGTAGTCGAGCATGAGGTCTGCTGCCTCGACCGTCATGGCCTCGGCCCGGTGTGGGTCCTCGGCGAACAGTTCACGAAGGGAGGTGTTGCGGACCTTGTGGAAGTGGTCCTGGAGGGCTTTCCACTCTGCCGTCCCGGGGATGCGCACTGGCTTCAGCTCCATGCTCGCAGTCTGGCACCACTAGGGTCGGGGTCGTGCCAATCGATGGGACGGTCAAGCGTGTGGTGCTCTTCGACATCGACGGGACACTGGTCAACGCCGGCCCGCTAGGCGCGGAGGTCTTCGACCGGGCCGTCGAGGCCGTCTTGGGGCGTCTCCCCGCGACCAGGATCTTCATGAGCGGCAAGACCGACCCGCTCATCGTGAGGGAGTACCTGCACGCCTTGGGCCTCGACGGCGCTCTCATGCCTGGCGTGCTCGCCAGGCTCGAGCGCGAGATGGCGGCAGCCGCCTTCACCCTGCCCGAGTCCGGGCGCGCCCTTCCGGGTGCAAGCGAACTCCTCGAAGCGTTGGCCGACGACGAGCGCCTCCACCTGTCGGTCCTGACCGGCAACATCGCGCCCAACGCGGCGGTCAAGCTCGGCGCGTTCGGCCTCGACAAGTGGCTCGACTTGGAGACCGGCGCCTACGGGAGCGACAACGAGGACCGAGCCCAGCTGGTCCCCGTAGCGCTCGACCGCTTGGCGGCCCTCCGGGGCATCCGCCTCGCGCCCAGCCAGGCATGGGTGGTTGGGGACACGCCGCGCGACTATGAGGCGGCCCGAGCGGTCGGCGCCCACAGCGTGCTCGTGGCCACGGGTCGCTTCACGGTGACAGAGCTCGGACAGCTTGGCGCCGACGCCGTCCTGGCCGACCTCACCGGCACCGACCCCGTGGTCGAACTGCTCACGGCGGACCTCTGAGCCGGGCTTTGCGAGGGTGTTTGTATCTTTGGAGGGGTTATGGCCATGCCGCCCCCAAGGTCGTCTAGCCGCCGCGCCGGCTTTCCCCGGTGGCTGGTCCTACCTTTCCTTCTGACGATAATCGCCCTACTGGCGGACGCATCGGTGCACGCACGTTCGCCGAAGCTCCAAGCCGCTCTCTCGAACAGCGCCTGGGTTAGCCAGGTGCTGCCCTACATCGTGAGCTCGACCGCTCAAGGCAGAGAAATCGCCCAGCTTTCCTCGGCGGCGCTCCCAGCTGGGGCAGGTGCCGCATCGAAGCAGCTGGACACGGTGGCCAACGCTGCCGCTTCCACCTACCGCTCGGTGGTGGCGACCGACCCCTCGGGCCAGGTCGCGGCCGTGGCCGGGTTGCTCCAGGCCTGCCTCGACGCTCGCAGACAAGGGGCCGCTGAGATGGCTTCAGCCGTCCGAGCCCTGCTCCGAGGTGAGACAGCCAACGCCGCCGTGGCGCAGATGACCAGCGCTGTCGCCGACTTCGAGGTGGGAGACAATGCCTACCGCCTGTTCGCGGCCGACATGCCGAAGCTTGGCGCCAGCCTGCCGTCCTCGCGGTGGGTGAGCAGTGGCTCCTACCGGCCTTCGGCTCTCCTTTCCTTCGCCGACCGGCTGCTGGCGGCTCGGCCAAAGGCCCCGACCCAGCCCTTGGCGCTGGACGCCGTCTCGACCACTCCGGCCGTGCTCAGCCTGCAGGGCAAGGTCGAGATCCTTGCGCCGGCGAGCAGTTTCTCGGTGACCGCGGTGGTTGCCGACACGGGGCTGACGCCGCTCCGAGGGGTACGGGTGACGGCGGTCGTCGCCCCGGCTCGAGGTTCCTCCCCTCAGCACGTGTCCGCCACGGTGGACCTCGCCCCCGGCCAGGCCACAGCCGTCACCGTACATGGGCTGCAGCCACCGCTGTCCACCCCGGCCACCTTGACCGTTTCGGCGAGCGCTCCGGGGACCACTGGGCAAAGCGTCTCCAAACAGCTCGAGGTGGAGCTACCTGGGCCTAATTTCAAGGGCGCGCCGGCTACTACTACGACGGCGCCCCCGGCGGCCACGACGACGCTGCCCGCGACCACTACAACCAGCACCCTCACGGCGACCGCCAGCACCACATGACGATTGCCCGGACCACATGACGACCGCTTGGGTGCTCCGGGGCGGCGGGAGCCTGGGCGCGGTACAGGTAGGCATGGCCCGCGCCCTGCTGGAAGCCGGCCACCATCCTGACATGGTCTATGGGACCTCGGCCGGGGCGTTCAACGCTGTCTGGCTGGCGTACGACCCGAGCCTC
>DAHWQF010000455.1 GCA_027334785.1 Acidimicrobiaceae bacterium | reverse complement strand
CCGCCGCCGCCAGCTCCACGACGCGCTCGGGTGGGTCGCTCCCATCCGAGACGCTCGAGTGCAGATGTAGGTCGACCATGGCGTCAAACTAACCAGGCCCGGCCATGGCGCGGCGAGGGCCGGCTCCTGTGCGAGAATGGAGCAGGTGAAAGCGTTGCTCGGGGACGAGAGCCCCCGTGAGGCCTGCGGAGTCTTCGGCATCTTTGCGCCAGGGCGTAACGTCGCCCCCATCGTCGTGGACGGGCTGCATGCCCTCCAACACCGGGGCCAAGAGTCGGCCGGGATGGCGGTGAGCGACGGCAACGCCATGGTGGTCATGAAAGACATGGGCCTCGTGTCCCAGGTTTTCAACGACTACAAGATCGCCGGTCTCGTAGGCCACGTCGCCATCGGCCACACCCGCTACTCCACGGCCGGGTCGTCGTCGTGGCACAACGCGCAGCCCATGTACCGCAACGCTGGGGGGACCCAGTTTGCGCTTGGCCACAACGGCAACCTCACCAACGTGGAGGAGCTCGCCGCGTCGATCGGCATGCTCCCGGGCATGGCCACGAGCGACTCCGACCTGATGGCCGAGCTGCTCAACCGGGAGCTGGAGCGGGGCGCGCCTTATGCCAATGGCGAGAGCCAGGTCCTGGTCGAGGCGCTGGAAAGAGTCCTGCTGAGGCTCCAGGGGGCGTTCTCGTTGGTGCTGGCCGACCGGGAGTGCCTGATCGGAGTGCGCGACCCCAACGGGTTCAGGCCCCTCTGCCTCGGGCGCCTGGACGACGGCTGGGTGCTCGCCTCCGAGACCCCCGCTCTCGACATAGCCGGTGCCCACTTTGTGCGCGAAGTCGAGCCCGGTGAGCTCGTGGTGATAGGAGCCGACGGCTGCACCAGCCGGCGGCCGTGGCCTCCCGAGAGGGTGCAGCCCAAGCTGTGCATCTTCGAGTTTGTCTACCTGGCTCGCCCCGACAGCCGGCTATACGGCCAGGAACTGCATGCAGCGCGCGTGCGTATGGGCGAGCTGCTCGCCGAGCAGGCCTCGGTGGCCGCCGACATGGTGGTGGGCATCCCCGACTCAGGCATACCAGCCGCGGAGGGCTACAGCCGCCGGAGCCGGGTGCCCTTTGGGCATGGGCTTGTGAAAAACCGCTACATCGGCCGGACGTTCATCGACCCAGAGCCCGGCAAACGAGCGGTGGGCGTGCGGCGCAAGCTCAACCCTCTGCGCGAGGCCATCGCCGGCAAACGCCTGGTCGTGGTCGATGACTCCATCGTTCGAGGCACCACTACACGAGCCATTGTGAGCATGCTGCGTGAGGCGGGCGCCAGCGAGGTGCACCTCCGCATCTCCTCTCCTCCCTACAGGTGGCCGTGCTACTTCGGCCTCGACACCGGGACGCGTGCGGAGCTGATCGCAGCCGACCTGGAGGTTGGCGAGGTGTGTGACTACGTGGGTGCCGACAGCCTGGCGTACCTGTCCCTCGACGCGCTGAAGCGGGCCACAGGGGTGCCTGGGGCCGGCTTCTGCGACGCCTGCCTGACCGGCGAGTACCCGGTGCCCGTACCCATCCGCCCAAATACGCCGCAGCGGGCGCGCGCCGGGGGTAGGGGCACCCCCGTGCCGGCGCCGGCCAGGCAGTGAACCGAGTGAACCAGCCGGGCGGGCGCCGCGCCGACATCCCTACCGCACCCGGGGCACTCAGCTATGCGGCAGCCGGCGTGGACATCGAGGCGGCTGACGAGGCTGTACGTCTGATCCGGCCCCTCGTGGCCAGCACGGCTCGACGGGAGGTCCTGGAAGGGATCGGCGGTTTCGCCGGACTGTTCGCCCTTCCAACTGGCTACCGGCAACCTGTGCTCGTGGCCTCGGCCGACGGCGTCGGGACCAAGCTGGCCGTGGCCGTGGCGGCAGGCCGGCTCGACACGGTCGGGGTGGACCTCGTCGCCATGTGCGTCGACGACCTGGTGTGCGTGGGGGCCGAGCCGCTCTTCCTGCTCGACTACCAGCTCTGGGGCCACCTCTCCCCGGAAGGCGTGGCCACGGTCATGGCCGGCATCGCCGAGGGCTGCCGGAAGGCCGGGTGCGCGGTCCTCGGCGGGGAGCTGGCCGAACACCCGGGTCAGCTCGCGGAGGGAGAGTTCGACCTGGCCGGTTTTGCCGTCGGCGTGGTCGAGCGCGACCGCCTTATCGGGCCGGCCGGCGCTCACCCTGCCCAAGAAGGCGACGAAGTCGTCGGGTTGCTCTCTCCCGGGTTGCGCAGCAATGGCTACTCCCTCGTACGCGCCGCCCTCCTGGGGCGGGCGGGCCGGGGCCTGGACGAGGAAGCGTGGCCGGGCGCCGGCTTCAGCCTCGCCGACGAACTGCTGCGCCCCTCCCCGATATACGCGCCCGCGGTGCTCCAACTCGCTCGCCAGCTGGAACTACGAGGGGTCGCCCACATAACCGGCGGAGGCCTGCCGGGCAACGTCCCCCGTGCCCTACCCCCAGGTCTCGACGCCATCTTGACGGCAGGGAGCTGGCCCGTACCCCGGATCTTTGCCGAGGTGAAAGCGGCGGCCTCGGCCGACGACGCCGAAATGGCGAGGACTTTCAACCTGGGCCTAGGCATGATCGTCGTCGTCCCCCCCGGCCACTCCAGGCTAGCCGTGGAGGTGGCCGGGCAGTTCGGCGTTGACGCGGCCCTGGTGGGCCAGGTCGTGGCAGGCACCGGCCGCTGCACCATCCAAAGCACGCTCTGAGCAACCAGTACCACATGTTGCCCACAGCCTCGGGCAAAGTGCAGGACGACCGGAGACGAGGCAAAAGTCCTGGTCAAACGCCACTCGGCGCTGTTAGTCCCCAATCCGTCCCCGGGGTTTTCCACAGCCGTTCCACAGCGGGGGAAAATGGAGGGAAAACGGCAAACCGGACTGGCTGCTCAGCCGCCCACCTTGGCGGTGCCGACCCGCCACGTGCCGGCCGTTTGCCAAGGGGCCGGCCTCCACCAGCGCCCAGCCATGCGCCACGGTCCGGCGCCAGGAGCTGCTTCCTGAGCCACGGGCATCCCGAGAACGGCCTGGACGGCGATGCGCAATGCCTCCAGCTCGCCAGGCGAGGGAGGGCTGGCCAGTTGAGGGAGCCTCAGCGCGCCTCGCACGACGCCGGCGCCGGCCGGCCACGACCAACCCAGTGCGGGCGGCACCTCGGC
This sequence comes from Acidimicrobiaceae bacterium, assembly GCA_027334785.1. Taxonomy (GTDB): domain Bacteria; phylum Actinomycetota; class Acidimicrobiia; order Acidimicrobiales; family Palsa-688; genus JAJZYO01. The sequence goes on along the minus strand of DAHWQF010000455.1, from coordinate 242 downwards.
GCCAGCGCTCATAACGGCACGTTTCCGTGCTTGCGAGCGGGGACCTCGGGGCGCTTGCCGGCGAGGACCGAGAGGGCTTGGTGCAGTACACGCCGGGTGCTGGCCGGCTCGATGACCTCGACCCGCGCGCCGAAGGCGCGGAAGCGCTCCACCGTGTCGTCGCTGGAGCGGCTGTCCACCACCAGGATGCTGTCCGGCTGCCGCCGTTGCGCGGCCAGGGCCGGCAGCAGCCGGTCCAGGTG
>DAHWQF010000454.1 GCA_027334785.1 Acidimicrobiaceae bacterium | reverse complement strand
CAAACTTTTTCGTTGCTCTTCGGCGAACCCTTGGCCGTCAGCACGGCTCAGGTCATCCCGAGCGCCTTGATCGCTGTTGGCTGCCTCGTGCTGGTCGCCACCATATACCGGCGGCTCCTGCTTGCCTCTGTGGCACCCGAACTGGCGAGCGCGCAAGGATTTAGCCCGGAACGAGTAGAGAGCTGGTTCCTGCTGTCGGTGGGCGCGGCCACTACCCTGGCGCTACCAGTCGTTGGCGCCCTCTTGGTCTTCAGCTTGATGCTAGGCCCAGCCTCCGCAGCACGTTCCCTGGCCCGGCAGCCGCTGTCGGCGGTGGCTCTGTCGGTCGCGCTCGCCCTGCTCACGGTGTGGGCTTCCATCGTGGCAGCCTTTTATTCCAACTGGCCGCTCGGCTTTTTCGTCGGAGCTCTCGGGGTGTTCTGGTACGTGCTCGGCCGCGCCGCCCAGCTGCGCACAGTCAGATCGCTTGCGACGGCCCCGGGCGGGGCTGGGGCTCCCGGCCTCGCCGCCGGCCCAGGGCAGGAGCCAGGGTGGGAGAGGGCCCCGGGCGGGGCTGGGGCTCCTCGCCTCGCCGCCGGCCCAGGGCAGGAGCCAGGGCCCGAGGCCCAGGCGGAAGAAAGGGAACGGTAGGGTCATGGCAATGGACGAGGCGCTTCACAGGCTGGTCGAGCTACGCCTCAACCAGGTGTCACAGCGCTACACGAGCGGCCGCAAGGTGGTGGTCGAGGCGCTGGCGAGGGCCGGGCGTCCCGTGAGCATTGAAGACATCGGTGAGCTCGCGCCGCACCTGCCCCGTAGTTCTGCTTACCGCCATCTGGTAGACCTCCAACAGTGCGGCGTGGTGCGCAGAGTGGCTGCCAATGACGACTACTTCCGCTTCGAGCTGTCCGAAGACATCACCGAGCACCATCACCACCTCATGTGCACGCTATGCGGCAACGTGACCGACGTAACGCCTACGCCGGCATTCGAGAAGGCGATGGCCACCTACCTCGATGACCTGCTCGCGTCCAACGGGTTCTTGAGCAGTGACCACCGCCTCGACTTCTTGGGGGCATGCGTTAGGTGCCGGGGGGCTCTCGCCGGCGTCGTGCGCGAGCACACATGAGCTCGAGGGTGCCGGCCGCACGGGCCGAGTTCGGCAACTTGGTGCCGGCAGGCGTTGGCAACGAGGCGCCAGCCCCGGCCGGCCGCCAAGCTGAGGCGCCGGCAGAGGCCCGCCGTCAGGCCCGAGCGACGCCGGAGGACCGCGGACCTCGAGACGGTGCACCTACGGGCCGCGGCCGAAAGAAGGTATGGCTTTGGGTGGCCCTTCTTGCCTTCAGCCCAGCCTGTGTCGGTGTTGCCACCTGGGCGGCCCTGGCCTGGAACGGCAGCTACCCGACCGTAGCGCCCCTCGTGCCTCGAGGGTGGCAACCCGTGGCGGGTGTGTATGCCAGTTTCTCGGTGCCGAAGAACTGGTCGTTCCAGTCAAGCCTGAGTGACTCGCAGGGTGACGTCTACTACTCGGGCAGCGGTGGTGCCGCCGCGCAGTCAGTGACGGAAGCGCGCAGGCCACCCGCACCAGGGCGCAAGGTGCCCGCCGTAGTGGCCAACTATCTCGGTGGTAGCTACACCGTCACCTCCGTGGCCCCCTACAGGCTCCACAATGCCGAGCGGTCCTGGGAGTACCGCTTCAGCCTCCCCCGCCACGAAGAGGCGCTCGGAATCCTGGCCTGGGCGCGTAAGACCAGGTCAGAGGTATGGTTGGTCGTCATGCCCGCCTCGGCGACTACTGAAAGGGTCCTCTCCACCTTGACCCTTGCCGCGTGAGCGGGAGTTTTCAGCCCCTCCTCAGGCATCCACCGGAGAAGCCTGTTAGGGTCCCTCCCAAATACAACAGGGAAGGAGGCTGCCCGGATGGCGAGCCAGCTGGCCGACTACGAGATCGCAGGCCCCGTGCTGGACGAGCGCGTCCTGCCCTGCCTCCCTGCCCGGTGCCCTCCGCGCCTCGGCGGGGGCGTCGCCACCGTGTGGGTACTGGGTCCGCTCGCCCGCGTCCCTTGGGAGCCGGCCCGAGCGCGCCTCGAGGCCGTCGCCGCGGTGCGCTCCGAAAACGTCCCAGCCTGGTTGGAGGCAGGCACGGGTGAGTTCGCCGATCGCCAGGTCGTCTGGGTGAGCGCCTCGACCGAGATCGTCGGTACGCTCGCTTCGCCCCCTGCCGAACTGGCCGTGCCTGGCAAGCTGCGAGCACTTGCCACGGCCGCACGAGCGGCCCACGAACTCCATGAGCGCGGCCAACTGCACGGCGCCATTTGCCCACAGGCAGTAGCACTCCGGCCACAGGGTGCCGGTGCCGTCCTGGGTCCCGCTTCGCTCGCCGATGGCAAGCAACTGGTCGCCCACGTCGGCTACCCGCCGTTGTCCTACGCGGACCCCCAGCTCCTTCGCGGTGAGGGCGGCCGGTGGTCGGACATCTGGGGCCTGGGCGCCACACTCCGCCAAGTGCTCACGGGCTCACCTCCATTCCCGGGGGTCGAAGAACTGCCGGTCGTGCAAGGCCTGGCCAAGCTCCTAGAAGTCCCGTCGCTTTCACCGGGGTCGGTGCCTGGGCAGCTGGCCGGCCTCACGGACGCTTGCCTGTCGACCGATCCACTCGACCGCCCAGCCACGGCCAAGGACGTAGCCGAACAGCTAGAAAGAGCGGCCTCCCAATGGTGAGCGCTGCCGGGTCCGACCGAGCGGCTGGTACACAAGTAGACGGCAGGCCGGCCGAAGCAGATGCTCACCGCTCCAGGAGGTCAATGAAGTGGCCGACAAGCTAGAGGTCCTCGCTGGCCAGGGCATGGTTGTGCGCTTTGGCGAGATTGCAGTATGGGCGGGGCCTCAGTGCAGCCCTGCTCTGCTCTCCCACCTGGTGGCAGAGGCACAACGGGCTGCCCAGGCGCCAGCCGGCGGAGAGCAAATGGCAAACTCCCTGATCGCGGTGCTGCAGCGAGGTGACCCTGAGCCCCAGGCCCCATTCGCGGTCGTTGGCCCGGGCCCAGGCGGGCTGAGCTTGTTGCTCCACGGCCCCGTCCAGGCCTGGGACAGCGGCCGGTGGCTGGCGCCCCAGCCTGTGCCCGGATGGATGACTGCATCGATCGCGCGGCCCTGGCCGCTCATCGTCCTCCCTTACGGGGCGAGCCCTCCGCCTCAGAGCCAGCAGGGCAACCCCTTCGACCTGCTAAGCGGAGTCGTACCCGGGTCGGGCTTCGTCATGTTGAGGCCGCCCAGCGCTCCGGCGCCGGCCGCCACAGGGGGTCCTGTTGCTGTCCCCGCAGGGGCCGGCGGAGGCCCTGGACCGCAACCCTCGGGGCAGGGCTTCCCCGGGTCGTCAGCCGGCGGGCAGGGCTTTCCCGGGTCGTCAGCCGGCGGGCAGGGCTTTCCCGGGTCGTCAGCCGG
>DAHWQF010000453.1 GCA_027334785.1 Acidimicrobiaceae bacterium | reverse complement strand
GCCAGCGCTCTGAGCAGCCGTGTTCCCACCCGTCACGGCATCGTGGGGGTGGGGCTCCTGCTGGCAGCCGCCCCACCTCCACATGGCTGCAGCAACCGAGGACATGGGAGCCCGGAAGGAGAAAACAACAACCGTGACCGATAACGTCGCACAAGACATCTGCGCCTTTTGCCGCGACACCGGCGCCGGCACGCCGTTCTATGCGGGCCTCCCGGACTGGCCCTGGGTGCATAGCTCATGTGCCGCAAGTACCGGGCGCCGCGAGGCCCTCGCGAAAGGTATGTGCTTCTTCTGCCTTGGCGCCGGGGCAGACATGACGCCGTACGGCCCTGGTCACCCCGACGACGTCCCGTGGGCGCACCGCTCGTGCATCGCTTCGTACGAAGCGCTCCTTGACGGTGCCGAGGAGCTTTGTCGGCCAGCCTGACCTTGGCCAGGGCTGCCGGGCCCGGAGAGCGGAAGGCCCGCCTTCGCTAGTCCCACTCCCTCGGTACCAGTCTCGTTGTACTACGCACTCGAGAACCGCCCATGGCTGCGTCCCGTAGCCCAACTGGTTTTGATAACTCGAAGACCGGGGGCGCCGACCCCACAAAGGACCATGCAGCTCGTCAACCTCACCGGCCGGGCCATGGCCGTCGCCTCCTGCGGCACCGTCGTCAAGGTCCAACCTTCGGGCACCGTCGCCTCCGTCGAGGTCACCCTCGAGCGCGTCGGGGAGCTGGACGGCCCCGCCGGCACAAGCGTGCCTATCCTCCGCCAGCACCCAGCAGGCGAACCCGAGGGCCTGCCCCCGCCGGTGCCCGGCACTGTCTACGTCGCCGCCGAGGCCGTGGCCAAGGCCGCCCTGGCCGCGGGGCGCCTCGACGTGTTCGCCCCCGGCCCGGTCCTGGACGGCGCCGTCACGGGCCTCGTCGAGCCGTGGTAGCCGAAGGCCCGCAGCGCCGGCGCCTCCGCCTGCCTGAGGGCTACGACCCGGCCCGTCACGGCGAGGCCCTGCGCTCCTGGGTGCGCCAGCAGCTCGGCCCCTCCTGGGCCCTGGAGATGGTGGACCTCGTTGCCGGCGTGGCCTACGCCCGCCGCCAGGTCGAGGTGACCGAGCTGGAGGCCGCCGACGGCTCGGCTGAGCGCATGGAGGTCAGGCTGGCGTCGGGCACCAGGCCCTCCGACGCCGAGCGGGTGGCGGCGCGCTTGGAGGACCAGCACCCGGGTTGGACCATGACGGCGTTCGACCCCTGGCTCGGGCGGGCCGAACTGGCCAAGGTCCCTGACGGCCACCGCCGGGTGCGCGCCGCCGTGGCGACCGCCCTCGGCGTGAAGCCCTGGGACGTCGGGGTCGAGGCCCGCCCAGGCGGGGGTTACCGCCTCCGGCTCCCGGCCAGCTACATGCCCTCTCGCCACGACGACCGCCTGGACGAGGTGGCCACGAGCGTCATCGGGTCCCTCGGCTGGTACGTCGAGGCAGACCCCCCGCACCTGCGGGCAGAGGTCATCCCCGGCGACCCGCCGACCTTCCCCGCCGTGCTCCCTTACCCTTTCGGCGCCCTGTCCGAGACGATGCGCCTGTCGGTCGGGCACTGCCTCGGCCGCAGCGGGGCCGAACTTGGGCCTGAGGTGGCCCTCGACCTGGAGGCCAACCCGCACGCCCTCGTCTCGGGCACCACCGGCTCGGGCAAGTCCGTGGCCCTGTGGGCCATCATCGGCGGGGCCCTCCGGGCCGGCTGGCAGGTGGCCATCGTGGACGGCCCCAAGGGCGGCGTCGACTTCGCCGCCTTCCAGCCCGCCTGCTTCGCCTGGGGCGACTCCCTGGAGCGGGCCGCCGAGGTGGTGAAGGCGGTCTACGAGGAGGGCCGCTCCCGCAAGCAGGCCCTGAAGGCGTCGGGGGCGCGCCGCTGGCACGACATGGCCCCCGGCCACCGGCCTCCTCCCCTCATGCTCGTCGTGGACGAGCTCACGAGCCTCATCATCCCCGAGCCCGTGCCGAAGGGCGTGCCGAAGGACCACCCGCTCGTCGTCGAGGCGTCCGAGCGCAACCTGGCCAAGGCGGAGATCCTGAGCGCCCTCGGCAAGATCGCCAGGGAGCTGCGCTACGTCGGCGTGTCGCTCGTCGGGGCGACGCAGAAGGCCTCCACCGCCACGGGTATCCCGACAGAGCTGAGGGACAACATGGGCGCCCATTTCCTCTTGGGCCTGCGCCCCTCCGAGAGCCAGCGCCGCCTCGCCCTCACGCACCCCGAGACGGTGCCCGAGGTGCCGGCCCACCTGGCCGAGGACGTGGCGGCCAGCCGCGGCGTCGGGGTCTACGAGCTCGACGGGGCCCCGCCCGGGGTGCTCAAGGTCTACTGGGCCACGCCTGAGGACTACATGGCGCACGCGCGCTGAGCCACTTCGCGCTGCCCTCGGACTTGTACAGGCCGCCGTCGCCGCCCGCCGCCGGGCGAACTGGGAGAAGCTCGACGCCGAGCACTACTACGTCGATCAGCTCCAAGATCCAGAGCGCTACGAGACCGGCCCGGACGGGAAGCGCGACGTCCTTGGCCCCGAACCGAAGCGCTACGACGGGCGGTTTTGGGTCGAGACCTTCGAGACGCGGACCGAGGCGGCACGCTACCGCGAGACCAGCGAGGCGAGCGACGACTGGTACGTCTTGCACCTGGTCGACCTCGACACCGGCCGGCAGTTCCACGCCGAGCAGACGACCAAGTTCGTCCCCGACGTCGAGGCCGTCGGCAAGGACTGAGCGGCGGCTGTGCGCTAGGGGTGCTGGCGTAGGTGCCTCCCACCCCCACATCCACGGCGTGAGAACTGTCTCGGACCGTCCTGAGCCATTTGGCGGCTCGCTCGGACTTGTAGAGGGCGTGGGTGTGGCGAGCGTTCTCGGCGCAGAGGAACAGCAGGTTGAGGAAGGCCAGCCGGCGGGCCTGGTCGCCCCCTTCCCGTGGTACGGGGCCAAGAGGGTGCCGGCTGCCGAGATCTGGGCCCGCTTGGGCGACGTCGACCACTACATCGAGCCCTTCGCCGGCACCCTCTCGGTCCTGCTCGCCCGCCCCGGGCCGCTGCGCCGGGGCGCTGCCGAGACGGTGAACGACGCCGACTGCCTGTTAGCGAACTTCTGGCGGGCGGTGCGAGCCGACCCGGCGGCCGTGGCCAAGGCGGCGGACTGGCCGGTCAACGAGGCCGACTTGCACGCCAGGCACCTGTGGCTGGCCAACCGGGGCTGCCAGATAGCCGAGCGGGCCGCCTGGGACCCGGAGTTCTACGATGCCCGCGTCGCTGGTTGGTGGGTGTGGGGGATCTCGGCCTGGGTGGGCGGGGGCTGGTGCTCCGGCGCCGGCCCATGGACACCCGACGCGCTCGGGCTCCTCTACGAGGGGCACGCCGGCGTCCACCGGCGCGTGCCGGCGGTCGGCGACAACGCCGGCAAGGGCG
>DAHWQF010000452.1 GCA_027334785.1 Acidimicrobiaceae bacterium | reverse complement strand
GGGGGTGATCAACCTCTTCCGACGCCTCGTCACAGAGCGGGACCTAGCTCTCCTCTACATAACTCACGACATCGCTTCGGCGAGGTACTTCGCCACCAAGACGCTCGTTATGTACGCCGGGCAACTGGTGGAAGGCGGGCCGTCAGAAGCCGTTACCCAGGCCCCGGCCCACCCCTACACAAGGGTCCTCGTCGCCTCTGCGCCTGACCCGGAGCGCCTCGAGCAGGGCCCCGGCCCGACCTCGAGCGGGGAACCTCCGAGCCTGGTCGACCCGCCCACCGGGTGCCGTTTCCATCCTCGCTGCCCTCACGCCATGGAGATATGCCGCCAGTCCTTCCCGCCCCGCTCTGAGCTAGAGGGCGGCCACTGGACGCACTGCTGGCTCTATTCTTCGCACCCTTCAGGAGGAGCTCAGGTCCCCGGGCCACTCACCGAGGCGCAGGCTTAAAAAGCCAAGAGCCCAAAAGATTAACAAGAGCCCAAAAGATTAAAAGGCCGTGAGCGGGTGTTCATAGAGAAGGTCGGGCACGACCTCGTCTGCGAAACGAGCTGGGGCCTCGGCACGAGGCGGCGGCCGGCGCGCCTCCAGGCAGTCCCCAAGGTCGGCTGCTCCCCACAAAAGGTCGATGAACCGCAGTTGGCGACCGGAGCCCGCCGGGAGCACGGCTGCCTCTTCGTGCCTCATAAACACTAGCGAGAGCAGCCTGACGGCTAATGCCACCGGGCGCACTCGGTCGGGCTCGACGACGTGGAGAAAGACGCCTTCGCAGACCTCGCCCTCGTGCTTGGAAGTGGAGGGCATAAAGCGGACCGGGCGCGGGGTCACGCCCTCGAATTGGTCGCCCCGCAACTCCTCGGCAATAGCCCGCGCATCGAGCCACGGCGCCCCGACCACCTGGAAGGGGAACGCTGTGCCCCTACCCTCCGAGAGGTTGGTCCCCTCTGCGAGGCATGTGCCGGGGTAGAGCAGCTGCGCCTCCATGCCGTTGATATTGGGCGAGGGCGACAGGAAGGGCCGGTCCTCAGCTGCCACCTCCCCCATGTCGTAGCCGGCGAAGCAGGCCACTTCCACGTCGACGTCGAGGCCGGCCGAGCGCGAGTACCACCGGACGATCTCCCCCATGGTGAGGCCGTGGCGCACGGGGATGTCAAGGCGGCCCACCATCGAGCGGACCTCAGGGCTGAGCCGTGGGCCTTCAGCGGCGCGGCCCAGCACGTTGGGCCGGTCCAGCACCACGAAGCGCTGGTGCCGGCCAAGGCCAGCTACGGCCTCCAACAGGTCAACGACCAGGGCGAGGTTGGTGCTGTAACGAGCGGCGAGGTCGACCATGTCCACCACCACGGTGTCGCAGCGAGCCAAGGCCTCCTCCAGTTTGGCGGCGGCGGACGAGTACAGGCTGCACACTGGCAGGCCTGTCCAGGGGTCGTGGTGGTCCTCGACGCGCTGCCCAGCTTTTATCGCCCCGTGCGGCCCGTGCTCGGGGCCGAACAGCTGGACCACCCGGAAACCCCTGGCGAGCGCCGCCAACGGGCCCCACACCAATTTGTCGTGGGTGACCGCGGCGCCGTTGGCCAACCAACCGACCCGTTCGTACCGACGGGGCCCGTCAGCTAAGAACCGGTCCAAGCCCCAAAGGCGTTCGCCCTGCGGGGCTTGGGACCGGCTCACACTGATCGCCTCTCTCCCTTCCGTTGCCGAGCGGGCCTGTCGTTACTTGCGCGGCCTGAGGTGCAGCACCGTTACCTCGGCATTGGCGCCGGCCGGCTCACCCATCGCGTACGGGTTAGAAGGCGTCGGCCAGCCCACAACGTTCCTGTTGTCGTACTCGAACCAGACCGCGGAATAGACCAACGGGATGACCGGCTCGTCCTCGACCATGACCTTCTCGATGGCCATGATCCCGGCGTTGCGAGCGGCGACGGTCGTGCCCGTCGTGTACTCGGCCAGGGCCTTTTGAGTCGAAGCCGAGTACCAGCGGCTGAAGTCCGCGGTGGCAGCCTTGCCTACCGGGGCGGTGAGGCTGTCGTTGAGCCACCCGTTGTACCAGTAGTAAGGGCTAGGCCCGATGTTCGAGTAGAGGATCGTCAGCTGGAAGTCGCCATCGGTGTAGTCAGCCGTCCACGCGTTGACCGACAGGCCCTCCACATTGACCTTGATGCCTATGGCTTTCAGGTTGGAGCTTATGATCTGGGCGTCCGTCATGTAGTCGGAATAGCTCGAAGGGTCCATGATGGTAAGGGTTATAGGCTTGCCGTCTTTGCCCAGGAAGTAGCCCCCGGAGCCCATCTTGAAGCCCGCCCCTTCGAGCAGCTTCTTCGCCTGGGCGTCGTCCTGCTTGAAGCGCAAGTTCTTGTACTGGGGCGCGAGCACAGAATTGTCGTAAGGCAGCACTAGTCCCGTCGGGGAAGTCGCCGGCGCCTCGTAGGTCGATTCGCCTTCGACCGACACCGTCTGGCGGTCAATGGCGTCGCTGATGGCCTTGCGCACTGCGAGCTCGTTCAACGGGTAGACGGTCAGATTGGGCAGCAGGGCTACCACTCCGACCGGGGCGAACCAGTAGTGCCGGTACTTCGGGTCCGCTGCGATGTAAGTCTTTTTGACGTCGGGGATGTAGTTGCCCGCCCACGTCTCGGTCCCGTTGGACAGGTCCCGGTTGTCCGCGTCGGCCGAGGACCAGGCCGGGTAGTTGAGCTCGGCCACTTGGGGCTTGCCACGCTGCCAGTAGTTGGGGTTCTTGGTGAGGACCAGATCCTCAGGTGAGAAACGTTCTACGGTGTAGGGCCCTGTGCCGTCAGGGTTAGTGTCCAAGAACCTGGTCGGGTTGACGTTTTTCCAAAGGTGCTCGGGCACGATGTAAGTGGAGCCGATGTCGTACAGTTGCGGGTAGTTCGCCTTGGCGAGGCTGAACACGACTTTGTAGGGCCCTTCGGCGCGGACCGAGGCGAAGGTGTCCCCGTTGCTGTTGAGCGAGGGGTACTTCTTCATGAGGTCGAAGCTGAAGACCACGTCCGCGCTAGTGAACGGCGTCCCGTCAGTCCACTTCACGCCCTTTCGTAGGTTGAACGTCAATGTCTTGTCGCCATTGGTCAGCTGGTACGAGCTGGCGAGCCAGTTGTAGATGGTGCCGGGCTTTAGTAAGTCGAACTGCAGCAGGCTCTCGTAGATCATTGGCTCGGCATCGATCAGGTTGCCTCCGCTCGTCAGTATGTAAGGGTTGAAGCTGTGAGGGATGGGCTCGACCGTGTTACCGCTCACCGTCAGGGAAAGCGGTTTGCTGCTGCTCTCCTTTGTTGATGCCGACGCCGATGCGCTCAGGGTCGGTCTCGTCGAGCAGGTGATAGATGCTCGTGTCCGCACCTGTGAGACGGACGAGCCCGAAGCCGTAGGGGACAGGGCGCTGCACGCCCGTCATCGGATCGATGAACGGGA
>DAHWQF010000451.1 GCA_027334785.1 Acidimicrobiaceae bacterium | reverse complement strand
TGCTCAACTGGTGGGCCACAGCCCCAGGGATGTCATAGTCCTGGGCCACCGCCGTGCGGCCCAGTGCGTCCGTGGTAGAGCGGAGGCGCCCGAGCACGTCCATTTGCACCGTCGTGGTGTACTTGCCACTGGGGCCGTCGTCGGCCGTGCTGCGAAAAGACCGCCCGGCGCTATCGAAATCTACGACGAAGGGGGTGCCGGCGGTGGCCGCTGACTTGGCCGCGGCAGAGGCCGCCAGCGGGCCGAGCGCGCCGCCGGAGCGTGCCGCGTACCAGGCGCTGTCGAGGACGTTGTCCACTTCGTCGGACAGGCTCGACTGCCAGGGGCCGAAGGCGCAACTACGGTAGGTGCCGCTCGGCTTGTCGAGGCGGACCACCCGGTTGAGCGGGTCGTAGCGCTCGATCGCGGTCACGCCCCACAGCACGAGGTCCACCTCGTCGGTAAAGGCCGGAGCGCTGTCGAAAAACGGCTCGTAGCTTTTCACCGGGTTGGCCTTGTTGTCGTACACGACCTTGCCCGTGCCCACCCAGCGCGAACTGGTCTCGGCAAAAACGAGGTTGCCACTCCCATCCCGCTCGAGCGTCCCGTCGGGGTTGCGGGCGGGGGCCCTGCCCGGCTCGGCCTGGGCCTTGGTCATCGCGACCCGGCCCAACCCGTCTAGGTAGGAATAGTTCTCTACCCACGGCGTCTCGGGGTCCTTGTGGTAGATCCGCGTACGCGTGCGGGACCATACGGGTTGGGGGTGCGCGTTGTCGCGCGCCGGGTTGGCCGCCCAGGTCATGTAGGCGCTGAGGTCGTAGTCGAAGGTGCTCGTTGGGTCGTCCGACGCCGACGCCTCCTCAGTCGAGAGGTCGAGGTGGTCGCCCTCGTCACCACCGCCGAGGAGGGCCTTGCCCATGCACGCGGCTGCGGTCACAAGCCCGAGGGCGTCGTAACGGCCACCGTTCCGGTTGTTGTTGGCGTCGGCGATGAGCCAGGGCTGCATGACGCGGTAATTGAACTGGGCCGTGCTTGTGTTCCCGACCGCGTCGGTGACCGACGTCACGACGAGGTCGCGTTCCCACGAGACGGCCGTCACCCCGCCGAACGGGCTGACCTCGCCTTGGGCGAGGTAGAAGTGCTGGGAGGCGTAACCGGGGTCGGGGGCGTTCGGGTCGGGGGAGTAGAAGGCGCGCGGAGTGGGCGACCACCAGTTGCCGTCCCCGTCCATGTCGACATAGCCGCCTGCGCCGGTGGCCGTGGCGTTGAGCTGCGCGGGGGTGGCCACAGGCCCGTAAAGGGTGGAAATCATGTCCGCCGTGGCCACCAATTGGTGGCCGCGGTCCACCAGGGCCAACGACTGGGCCTGGCCCAGGGGGAGGGGGCCGCTCAGGTCGTTGGCCCGGTAAACCGTGCGCGCCTTGCCGAGGAGGCGCTTTTCGGGGGTGCTGGCGCCCGGCGTTGCGCTCGGCAGTACCTCGGTGGCGGCTGCGGCCTGCCCGGCGAGGACGGCCGGGTCGAACAGCCCGCCCGAGCCAGTCGGGGCGAAGCCCGTCAGCTCGTACTGGCGCGACTCGACGGGCAGGGCCAAGCGGTACCAGCCCGGCTGGTCGTCCATATTGAGGTAATCGTCCTCCGCGTAGGTGACGAGAGTGGCGCCTTGCTCGGGGTAAGCGGGCACCCGCCTCGGGTAGGCGACGGCGGCCGACTTGGTGACAGCGCCGTACGCATCTGTCTCGAGCACGAGCGCGTGCGCCGCCCGGGGGTCGTTCGCGTCGCGCTCGTAGTGGAGCGACAGCTCCTCCAGGGGCGAGCAATAAAAGCTCCCATAGCTCGGCGGGGAAGGGGGTTGGAGTAGGCGTACGGAGTAGCGGCTCGTGGTGACGGCATAGGGGTTGCTGGACGCCGGCTGGCCGTCGAGGGCATAGACCTCGGTCCGGAGCGGGCGCCCGCGCAGGGCGCGCGACGCCTCCCTCATTTCCTCCGTCGTCATTTGCCCAGGCGCCACAGGGCCACTGAACACCGTCGGGCCAAGGGCCGGTGCCATTGGGTCGCCGCCCCACCATTCGAGGGACAGGGCCGCTTCCAGGGACTGGCCACCGAGGTACGCCCCGGTGCTGAGCCAGGTGCGGGTGAGCACGGGCGCGAGCGCGAACTCGTCCTTGGCGCCGCCTGGCCCCGGGGTCGGCGGGTCAGTGAAGGTGCCCGTGCCCGAGGCGAGGGGCAGGTAGTCGGTATCGGTCTGTTCCACCCGGGCGAAGCCGCGGAACTCTCGTTCCACCGGGTCGAAGTACCCGTGGTGGTAGCTGTACGAGGTCGTGAGCTGCGTGCCGCTCACCCGGTCGAGGACCTGGCGCTGCGCCACCACGTGCACGGGGAACGGGAGGCGGGTGAGCCAGGGCAGGCCGGCCAGCATGTCCTGCACGTAGTACATGGTCGAAGTGGCCCACGTGAAGCTGGTCTCCAAGCCCATGTTGTTGGCCACGCCCGTGAGCAGGTGCGGCTTGGTGCCTCCCATGAGGTCCACGTAGCGGAGCTGGCGGCCGCTTTCGCCGGGAAGGGGGGAGGACCACGCGAGGCAAGACGTCCCCCCTCCGAGCAGGTCGAGCACGCTCAGGCCGTCCTCGTCGACCGTGCCGGCGAGGCTGGCCAAAGTGGTGGGGGCTGAAAAACTGTTGCCCGACTGGTTGAACCAGAGGGTCACCCCGGTCGTGCCGGCGTAAACGATGTCGGCCGTGCCCGAGCCGTCGAGGTCGGCGAAATGGACTCGCCGCGCGTCGAAGAGGTCCGGGGCGTCAAACCGAGGGGCTTGGCCCATGACCACCTTTGCCCCGAAGCGGCCGAAGCCGGTGTTGGGCCAGTAGACGACCTCCCCATTTCGTACGCGCACGAGGTCGGCGAGGCCGTCACCAGACATGTCGGCCAGGAAGACCGACCAGTCGCCCTCGTCGAGGACGGCGCCCGGGGCCTGCTGTTCGTTGTCGCTGGCGGGCACGCGCCCTGGTGCCCCGAAACCGTCCTCGGCTTCCCAGGGCCACCAGGAAATGCCGTCCTGCTCGCTCAACAGGACGTCGGCCAGGCCGTCGCCGTCGAGGTCGACCAAGCGGACATAAGCGCTGCGCCAGTCGATGGCAGCAGTGCCCGGGAACGCCTTCCACGGCCGCCACTTGCCGAGGTCGTCGCGCCCGAAATAACCGGGCGTGGGGGGAGAAAAGTCCACCGCGCACAACCGGCCGTCGCCGTGGAGGTCAACTAGCTCGGGTGAGCGGCCCGCCCCTGGGCCGTCGGGCTTGAGCGCTACAGCCGCGAGCGGCTCGAACGCGGCGTCGCGGGGCGTGCCTGGAGGCGGCGCCGCGCTGATGTTCCGCTTGTAGTACCACGCCCCGTCGTCCTCGGCCATCACCCCGGGGAGGCCCTCGCCGTCTAGGTCGCACCATCGCCAGGTCCCCCCG
>DAHWQF010000450.1 GCA_027334785.1 Acidimicrobiaceae bacterium | reverse complement strand
AGGCCGGTCACGAGCGTGGCGTACCTCGGGCGGACGTCGGCCCCCGAGAGCCGAGGCACCCGGAGGCTCAGCTGAGTGTACGGGTAGGCGTTGTTGGCGGTGAGCTTCTGGACAGCGGCCCGGGCGGCAACAGATGTGCTTGCCTGTGCTGCCACAGGAGGTACGCCACCTCCCACAGCCGTGGCGCCAAGGGCGGTAACGAGCACCAGCGCCGTGGCATCACGGCCCAGTTTTGCGGGAGACATTTGGCAGTTCCTCTCTCCTATTGGCCGGGCCAGGCTACGCCGTCGCCCGGCGGTTGAACAGCCCGACGCCTTGCGAGGCCAGCCCGGCGAGCTCTTGGGCCCATCTGGCACCTCCGTTGGCTTCGGTCGCTGTGCCCGCCCACTTGAGCCCGTTACCCACCGGCCCGGCTCACCTCGACCACCTGGTAGCCCATGTGCCGGCGCTCGAAGGCGTTGCGCACCTGGTCGCGTACGTACCACTCCGGGCCGGTGAGCCGCCAGCGGCCGTGGCCAGCTGGCTCAAAGGCCACGAGGTCGCCCGCGATGCACCAGCCTTCGTTGCCGCCGGCCAGGCTGGTCATCTTCTCGACCGAGGCGTCCGTCGAGACCTCGACCACCATCGTCCGGCCGAGGCCGGCGTGCTTCTCGGCGACCGCCAGGGTCACCAGGGCACGCTCGCGCATGCCCCTCACCGAGGCCAGGTCGAGGAGGCTGGCACCCGTGCTGGTCGGTCTCGACAGCGACACGGCCCGTTCGTGTGCTTGGCGGGCCTCCAAGAGCGAGTCGGACGCCCAGCGCCGGGCGCAGTCGGGGTGGTAAGAGCGGATGCGCTCGGCGACGGCCGCCTCGCGCGCTTCCCAGTCCTCCCACTCGTCGGCGGGCTCGGCCAGAGAGGCGCGACCTTCGGGCCGGGGTGTCGCCCGCCACTGGCCGCCGACGGGTACGCCTCTCGGCTGGCGGGGCTGGTCTGGTGCTTTGGTGCTCATGGCCTCTACAAGTCCGAGGCGAGGCCGAAGTGGCTCAGGCGCCGTGAAGGGGTGGGCCCACCCCCACATCTACCTCATGAGTACACACCAAAGCCACTTCTGCTCGCGCGCGGTACACCGGGTGCTCCTCGCAGTCGGCATAGCCGGGGCCCTGGCTCTGCCCGCGGCACCCGCCGCGGGCCTTGGGCTGCCCTCCCGGGAACTGCCGGCAGCGACAGTCCTCTCTGCCAGGGCACTGCCAGGTGCCCTGGCCGCCAAAGGCGGGACAGTCGAGGTCGTCGGCAAGGTCCGCGACGCATCGTCTTGCCGCCTCGCCGTCCTGGGCGACCATGGCATCAAGATCTCCCTCCCCAAGCCGGCCAACTGCGCCGGCGGCTCGTACCGGGAGCCAGCCCGCTTCGGCCCGAACGGCGCGAAGGCCCCCGTCGTCGTGAAGCTCGGCCTTTTCGCCGGCCCAGCTCACGGCGTGTTCTACGTCGTGGTCGCCCCAGCTCGTCCTGCCCGCCCGGCCGTCCTCTCGGCCAAGGCCGCTCCCTGGCGGCTCGGCTACAAGGGCGGCACGGTCACGGTCGAGGGCAGGGTCTCGGGCGCCAAGGTCTGCCGCCTGGCCGTGCTCGACGACCCCGGCGTGAGAGCCCGGCTCCCCAAACCGACCAGCTGCTCGAAGGGCGTTTACAGGGAGCAGGTGACTTTCGGGCCCAACCGGCACCATGAGGCCGCGACCGTCAAGTTGGCCCTGTTCCCGTACGGCTTGGTGAAGAAGTACGACGGGGCCTTCTTTGTGTCCCTGGCCGGTAAGCCGCGGCCCAAGCCAGTGCCCACGACTACCACAACCCCGCCTCCGCCTCCGGCGACGACCACCCCGCCGACTACTCAGCCGCTGGCCACAAGTGGAGGTAGCCCCCCGCCTTCCCCCTTGCCGCCCCTGCCACCGGCTACGACCACCACAGCCCCATCGACTACGACCACCACAGCGCCACCGGCTACGACTCTCACCGCCGCTGCGTCTACTGTGCAGCAGGAGGACGCGTACAACTGGTCGGGCTACGTCGTGAACGGCCCGCAGCCGTACACCTCGGCCACGGGTACCTTCACGGTGACCGGGCTCACCTCTAGCAGTTCCTGCAACGACACAGCAGCCGAGTGGGTGGGCATCGACGGGGCCAGCAGCTCCGACACCTACCTCATACAGGCCGGCGTGACCGTGTACGTGGACAGGTACGCCAACGGGCAGTGCGACAGTGGCCATTACGGCGTGTACCCATGGTGGGAAGTGATCACGCCCAGCGGCATGCCACCGGCTGCGGCCATCATCAATTGGGACCAAGGGCCGTTGGCCGGGTCGCCTGCCACGGTCAACATCGGGGACCAGGTGACGGTCACGATCGGCCAGGTCGCCGACAGCGCCTGCTCTCCGGCCACTGAGTGCTGGCAAATGGAAGTCGTGGACAACACGACCGGCGGCGCGTACACAATCGACGAGCCTTACGCTGGGCCTGGTTCATCAGCCGAGTGGATAGTCGAGGACCCCGACCAGTCCACCAACCCCAACTGCTCTGACTACAACGGCGTCTACCTCTGCCCCATGCCGGACTACACGCCACCAGTGCAGTTCAGCGGGCTCTCGGCGTCACCTAACAGCGCGTCTGGGTGGACCGACGTTTCGCTGGTCACCCCACCAGGTTGCGAGAACAATTGCGCTGTCGTTTCCCAACCGTCGGCCCTGTCGACGGCCCCCAGTCTCGGCTTCAGCGTCAGCTACGTCAGCTCGAGTGCCCAAGCACCGATAGTTGGCCCGCTGCTCCGTCCAGTGGCGTCGGAGTTGTCGGTAATCAAGGCGAACACCCTTTCGAGGCTGTGATCGGAGGCCAGGTGCTGGTCCAGAGGGTTGTGACGCCCATCAACCAAGCGCTTCCTGACATCAAACCCCGGACCCCGGTCGGTTCCCTGCAGCGTTGCCGGTACCAGGGCCTGAGAAGCCACTACCCGGCCCGCATGGTGCTGCCGGCTGTGGGGATGAACGCCGCCTTCGTTGAGCGGGTCGTCGGCCGTCGAGACAGCTTCGCTGTCGACGATGTGCTCGCACTGCTGGACCAGGACGCCTTCCAAGAGACGTTCGTGCCTCGCAGCGGTGTCATGGAATGGCTCGAAGCCAGCGTTACCGCCCGGCCCGACCGTGTGGTCCAACCCAACCCGGACGGGGCGGACCTTCGGCTGGGCCATGCCCTAGACCTGCTGGAGGCTGTACCGGACGAGACGGTCCAGTGCGTGGTCACGTCGACCCCGTACTGGGGGATGCGGGTCTACGAGGACACCTTCACCGCACGGTGGGCTGACGGCGAGGTGTGCCCCTATGGCCACGAGCAAACCCCGGAGGGGTTCGTGCGGCACACGGTCGAGGTCCTTCTTGCCCTCAGCCGAGTGGTCACACCTGACGGGTCGTTGTGGTGGAACATCATGG
>DAHWQF010000044.1 GCA_027334785.1 Acidimicrobiaceae bacterium | reverse complement strand
CAACACGGCGCAGCTGGCGTCCACCCTGGTGGCGCAAACAGGCCGGTTGAGGCGGCAGCGCCGGCCTCAACCAAGCGGTGGTAGCCCTCGGCTCAGTGGTTCCCGGGCTCTTGGGCTGCGTCTGCGGGGGACGAGGTAGCTGTGCCTTACCGGGCCGCGGCCAAGCGGCATGGAACATGAGGGTAGCGGGCCCATGTTGAGGGTCGGAACGGTCGTGCTGAACGTGTCGGACACGCGCAGAGCAGCGGAGTTCTGGGCCAAGGCGCTCGGCTATGCCGTCCGAGGAGGAGCTGTCGACGATGACGAGTCGGCCGTGCTCGTTGCCACCGAGGGCCAAGGGCTGGCGGTCACATTGGAAGAGGACGACCGTATGCACTTGGACCTCCACGTCGACAGCGAGGAGGAATGTGTACTGCAAACAGAGCTAGAACGCCTGGTGGGCCTCGGAGCAATGCGGGTCGACTGGTGCTATCCGGCTGGCGCCGGGTTCGTGGTGCTCGCCGACACCGAAGGGAACCTCTTCTGCGTAGTGAACACAGGTGGGACAGCGCACGTCGGCTGACGTGAGCTTGCGCTGTTGCGAGCACCCTCGCAGGCACCAAACGGCCGCTGTGCACCCTTAGGATTGGCTGGCGTCAGTCCACGACGGTGGCGATATCGACGGCACTGGCGTCCCAGCCGACCGAACACCAGAGCGCTCGGCCGTCAGAGCGCCCCGGTCCACAAGGTACCCAGCTCCGATGCCGCAACGCGCGAGAGCCCGGCTCGACGACTGGGGACCGTACGTGTCGAGCGACGACCGCTTCCGCCGGCCGGCGGAGGTGGACCACCTGGTCGGTGACGCCTCCAAAGCCCGTGACGTGCTCGGCTGGGAACCCAAAGTTGAGTTCGCCCAGGTGCTCGAAGAGATGGTGCGCCACGACATCGAGCTGGAACGGGCCAAGGCCGGCCTGGCTTAACTGGGTAGTACCGTCCGCCCTGGGACATATTGCCCGCTACAGGGCGGCGGGCTTTTTCTCAGCGCCTCTTCGGTCCGCAAATGAACGACGGTGGCGTCCAGGCTCAGCCTGACCAACTACAGAAAGGCTTCCGGCCCTCGGGCCGGGGGCCGTTGGGGACGGCAAAGCTGACGTCTTCGGTCGTGCGGTCGGACATGGTGGCGGCGCGCATGCACGGTGCCAGGGCCGGTCCAGGCTCACCAGCCCTCGCTCACTACAAGCTGGTCAATTGCACCCGGCACGCGCCGAGAACAGGGCCACCTCGGTAGTCAGCCAGAAGGCCCCGTCTTTCCCGATGGCCTCCTCGAGCGCGCTTCGTAGCCGGCTGTTTACGTCCAGGCCCCTCGCTGCAGCAGCCTTTGCCGCAGCCGACGACAACATGTGGCGGACCAAGGGGCCGGGGCCGTGGAGGACGACGGTGCTGGCCAGGAGCGAGCATTCGACCACGGCAAAGTGCTCTCCGAGCAGGCGGGCGAGGGTGTCTTTTGGCACTCGCCTGTTGATGAGATCGAGGTCCCCGGCTTCGTCTTGTAGGCCCGTGCCCTCCAGAAGGCGCCGCCACAGCTCACCCGCCTCGGCCAAGTGCCGGGGGGCCGCCGGCCGCGACGAAACGGCCGCCAGGGCGGAGGGCACGGGCGGCTTCGCGAAGCGCGAGCGCTGGGTCGGGCACGTGGTAGAGCATGTGCATGGCCAGGGCTGCGTCGAGGCTGCGCACGCACGGGGAGCGCTTGCGTGTCCGCGACCGCCCGGCCTACCCGGGCAGTAGCCGTCACGGACCGCAGCATGCCGGCGGACGGGTCGAAGGCGCCCACGGCTGCCCCTCTGCTGGCAAAGCAGGGCCCGACGTACCTCCCGTTGCCACAGCCGACTCCTATGTGAGCACGCGGTGGGTGAAGGTCTTGGTTGCTGCCCAGCCGAGCACCAGCGTCAGGGCGGTCAAGGCAGACAGGCTGGCTATGGGGTTCATGTGAGGGAGAGCGGGGGTCAGCGCTGCCCGGAGAGCTTCGCTCACGTAGACGAGGGGGTTGGCGAGAACGAGGATCTGCAACCAGCGGACGCTGTGGAGCGAAGCCCACGGGTAGTAGACACACCCGAGGAAAGTGATGGGGACGATGGTAACGGCGAAGACAAGGGCGATCTTGCGCACCTCGACGACCGTGCCCAGCAGCAGGCCGAGGAACCCGGCGAGCAGGCTGGCGAGCACGGCGGCGAGGACAAGGGTTGGCCAGCTCGAAACCTGGATGCGCACCGGGACCGCCGGCACCAGGTAGACGAGCGGGAAGACTATCGCGGCGGCGAGGAGGCTCTGGAGAGCGCTGAAGCAGACCTTGGCGAGCGCGGTGAGGCCATAGGCGACAGGGGCCATGACCCGGTCTTCGATCTCCCGGGTGGCGCCGAACTCCATGGACAGCGGCAGTGCCACGGCGTTGAGGCCCTGGAAGAAGATCGCGGAGGCGACCAAGCCAGGGAGCACGACGGTGCCCAGGTTCTGGCCAGCGACCTCCCCGAAGCGACCTGCGCCGATGTGGGGGTAGAGGTAGGTGAAGACGAAAACGAACATGAGCGGGTTGAGAACCGTCCGCAAGAGGAAGCTCGCGGGCATGTGCAACAACACCCGTAGGTCACGGGCTATGAGAGCGGCGAAAGCGGCCGGGGTGAGCCGCCATGGCTCGGACCGGTTCGAGAGCTCAGTCACGGAGCTTCCTCCCGGTCAATGAAATGAAGACACTCTCAAGGGTCGGCTCCGACACCGACAGGTCGAGCAACCCGGCGCCTACGGCCGAGACAAGATGGGGCACGAGGCCGTCCCGGGCTGCGGTGACCACCTCGATCCTGTTCCCGTCGTTTACGACACGTTCGACGCCGCGTAGGGCCCGAACTTGGTCGAGCAGTGCGGGTGGGGGCGGCGCTTGCAGCCTGAGCCGGACAGTGGTCGTAGCGGTAAGGTTGCGCTTCAGCGCTCCTGGTGTGTCGCAGGCCAGGACCCGGCCGTGGTCCATGATCGCGACCCGGTCGCAGAGCCGGTCGGCCTCCTCCATGGAGTGCGTGGTCAGCAACACGGCCACCCCGTCTCGCTCCCGGAGCCCTCGGACGTGGTCCCAAAGGGCTAGCCGGCTCTGCGGGTCGAGCGAGGCGGTCGGTTCGTCCAGGAACAGCACGCTCGGCTTGTGCGCGAGCGCTCGGGCCAATTGGGCGCGCTGTGCCAGCCCACCCGAGAGCCGGTCGACCCGCTCGTCGCGCCGCTCAGCCAGGCCGAAGCGCTCGAGCAGCTCATCGCTGTGCCGCCTCGCCTCCCGACGCGAGAGGCCGAAGTACCGACAGTGAAAATAGAGGTTCTCCCACACTGACAGCGAGCGGTCGAGCGTGTTGGCCTGGGTGACCACACCCAGCCGACGCCGAGCGCGCGCCGCCTGTGCGGCCACGTCTGTGCCGGCCAGCCTCACCGTGCCTGCAGTCGGCCGGGTCCGGGTGACCGCCACCGAGATGGTCGTCGTCTTGCCGGCCCCGTTCGGTCCGAGAAGGCCGAAAATCTCGCCCACGCTGACCTCGAGGCTCAGCCCGTCGACAGCGTTCCGGCTAGACCCCGGGTAGCGCTTGACCAGGCCGTCGATCGACAGAGGAACATACCCGGACGGTCCCGAATGATAAAGTCCGATCACGCGACTCACTCTACCTCCCTAAGTCTCATCATGCAACTCACTCGTATAGGCTGTTGGCGTGCTGAACCGCACCTACCCGGGGCAGGCGTGCTCGATCGCCCGCGCCCTCGAGGTGGTAGGTGAGCGATGGACGTTGCTGATCCTGCGCGACACCTACCGGGGGACTCGCCGCTTCGACGACCTGCAAGCCAGCCTCGGGGTCACCCGTGGCGTCCTCGCCAGCAGGCTGTCCCGGCTTGTCGAGGAAGGGCTTTTGGAGCGGCGGCCATACCAGGCCAACCCAGCGCGCTTCGAGTACATCCCGACGGCCAAAGGGCGGGAACTCTGGCCGGTGCTCATGCACCTTCTCCTGTGGGGCGACCGCTACTACCCCGCACCTAACGGGCCACCACAGGTAGCTGAGCACACGGGGTGCGGTGGCCGGCTCACACCGCAGCTCACCTGCGACCAGTGTGGGCGCCAGCTCGGGCCTGGCGACGTCACTCTGCGCCCTCCGGCGAAGCAAGCGCGCTCGCGTCGAGCGGCACAACTTCTTTGAGGTCCCTCACGTCCCTGCGAGACCGAATATCCGTTATGGGGCATACCGTTGACGAGGACAGGGACCCGTCGAGCCGCTCCGATCGAAGGCTTAGCACTCGCCACCGGCACGGGACCGCCGCCCATACTGACCTTCCCTAAACGCTTTTGCAGGGGGCCTGTGATTTGGGCCCGGGCCGGCTCGGCGAGCTGGCTACCGTAGCGACGGGCGCCGCGACCGACCATTTCGTCCACCCAGGGCTCGACAGGGGCAATCGGCTCGAGCTCTTCCCGCTCGACCGACGGGTCGGTGCAGACGAGCATCAAGTAGCGGCGCTTGCCTGGCGCCGGCTCGGGGAGGCGGGCTGGCGGCTGGTCGTCGTAGAGCGGGCGAACTTCGATGGCCCCGATCTGTGCGGTCGGGTGCTTGCTCGCCCACTCCAGCGCCTCGTGCAGGTTGACCTTCTGGCCGATGGTCTGGTCGAGCCACGCCTTGAGGGAGGCCTGGGCTGCTTCGTCCCACGGCTTGTGCCGCCAGCTCGTCGTCGACCGCGTGGACCAGCATGTACTGCACTGTCGGTACCTCCTCAGTGGCCGGCCAGGGCGGCTGCGGCGCTGGCCTCTTTCCTCGTGCGGTGGACCCTGCGCAGGGCCTTCAGGGCGCCGAGCACCCGGCACAGCTATGCGTCACGGTGCTGCGGGCGTCGGCCAAGGCTGCAGCCAGCTCACCCGTGCGCTGGTCCACAGCCCTTTGCTCGGCGGCGCTCAGGCCATGCTCGAGCCGGTAGAGGTAATACGCGTGGTGCGGGACCATCTCGTTCTTTTCCTCGTTCGCTTGGCGGCCGCTTTCGGCTCGTCATTAGGCACGACGGAGAACTCGGAAATGGACAGGTTCTCCGTGATTTTTGTCGGCCCTGCCGCAAGCGGGAGACATGTCCATGGGGCCTGTCTCGTTCGTCGCGGTGACGACCGTACGCCTCAGGGCGTACGGCCCCATCTAAGACGAGCGGAACAGGAGGAAGGAAAAATGGAAGCGTTGTTGCTAGCCCCCTACCTTTGCCCGGCAGAGAACGCGACGAGGACCGAGCACGGGCACCCGGCCTGCACGCGGTGCCGTCGACAGGCCGTCGCCCGTTGGTGGCGGGCGCTTACGAGAAGGCAGGTGGCGAGCCGGCTCGGTCTAGGCTACGCCGATGGTCGCCGGGTCCGAGGTCGTGTCGAGCGACGGGCGGGTGCTGCACGTTTACGACTCCGGAGGCTCTGATACCTGGCACCCAACCCCGCAGCCGGCTACGTCGGCGGCTCGCCATGCCCGGGACACGGAACGCCCCAGTGCCGCTGGCGGGGGCCCAAAGGCTCGACCCGCGCCCAAAATCGCTTGCCCGCTCCACCGCCGGCCACCATGCTTCGTCCATGGAGGGCTACGACGCTGCTACCTACGGCCAGCGCACCGCTGAGGTCTATGACGAACGCGTAAAGGGCGCCCGCCCCGGGCAGGTGGAGCTGCTGGAGGAGCTGGCCGGTGAGGGGCCGGTACTGGAGCTCGGCATCGGCACCGGCCGCCTCGCGCTCCCCTTGGCCGCTAGGGGGCTCGAGGTGCACGGCATCGACTCGTCCGAGGCGATGGTGGCCAAGCTGCGGGCTAAGCCGGGTGGCGACCGGGTGACGGTGAACATGGGCGACTTCGCCGACTTCGCCCTGGCCCAGCGCTTCAGCTTGGTCTTTGTCGCCTTCAATACCCTGTTCGCCCTGCCCGACCAGGAGGCACAGCTCGGTTGCTTCGCCGCCGTCTCCCGTCACCTGCTGCCCGGCGGGCGCTTCCTGGTCGAGGCGTTCGTGCCCGACATCTGCCGCTTCGATCACGGCCAGCGCGTGAGCGCCATGGAAGTGGGCCTTGACTGGGTGTTCCTCGAGTGCTCGCGCCACGACCCTGCGGCTCAGACGGTGACCAGCCAGCACGTGGAGCTCGGGGCCGGCGGGGCACGCCTGTACCCCGTCTACATCCGTTACGCATGGCCGAGCGAGCTCGACCTCATGGCCAGCATCTCCGGCCTGCAACCAGAAGGGCGCTGGGACGGGTGGGACCGCCGGCCCTTCACGGGCACCTCGGTCAGCACCATTTCGGTTTGGCGCGCCCCGCTACCCTAAGGCGAGAATGTCGCTCCGGCTGGCTCGCGAGACCGGCCCAGGTGCGCTCTTGGACGTCCAACAAGATGGCGCTGTTCGCGCGTTGTCCCACATCTTCCCCCAGCGCCCGTACCCCTTCCCGAGGGAGGCACTACGCTCACGCTGGCGCGACGAGATCGCCTACCCCGGCGTGAACGCCTACGTCGTGACTGACCACGGCAGAGTGGCTGGCTTCGCAGCCACACGCGCCGCTCACGCACGGAGCGACTGGCGGAGATCGTCGGGACAGCCGGCTTGGTGGTGACTGCGGTGGGCAAGGCCCGCTTCGTGCGGGGCGAGTGGCTAAAGCCGGGTGTGGTCGTCGTCGAGGCCGGCCACGACGTTGGTGACGTCGAGTTCGACGGGGCGGTGCCGAGGGCGAGCCTGCTCGCTGCCGTGCCAGGAGGCGTCGGGCCATGACATTGGCAGTCCTCCTGGACGAGACGGTAGAGGCGACCTTCGCACGGTCGGGGCTCGGGTGAGCGCGTCCCGCCGGGGCCGGGACGACGACGCCCTCGTGCTCCGCCGCTACCGCAGTGCCGACCACGACGCCATCTGGGCACTCCACAACTTTGCCTTAGCGGGCACGGGGGCTCACCTTGGAACCGGCGCATGGGACGACGACCTGCACAGGGTCGAGGCCGTTTACCTGGAGGCCGGCGGCGAGTTCTTGGTGGGGGAGGCCGAGGGCCAAGTAGTGGCCATGGGCGCGCTGCAGCGAAAGGACGACGAGACCGGCGCCGTCCGGCGGATGCGCGTAGCCCCAAGCTGGCAGCACCGAGGCTACGGTTCCAAGGTCCTCGGTGCCCTCGAGGCCAGGGCCTCCGAGCTCGGTTACAAGAGGATGGTGCTGGACACGACGACGGCCCAAGAAGCTGCCATGGCCTTCTATGCCGCCCACGGCTACACCGAGACAGGGCAGGCGGAGCTGCAGGGCCTCACGGTCGTCTACTTCGAAAAGGTGCTCGTTCCAAAGTGAGCCGTCCTCGGCCGCACTGGCGGAGCCGGTGCTATCGGCGAACACAACCGCCAATTCTGGGTAGTCAGATAAGTCATGTCCTATAAGAAGAATTGCCCCTAACGACGGTTCACGTGAGCTGTGCACAGGCCTCCCGACAGTGCATAATGCCGGAGCGAGGCCGGAGCTCGGACTAACTCAAATCTGCAACGATTGCTCTCTGCAGACGGGCGCAGCGCCAACACTGCCCAAGATCAGCTCTTGACTTCAAGCGCTTGAGGTTTGGTTTGCTGTCCCCATGACATCTCTGAGCATCCAGGACGCGTCGCTCCGCAGCGGTCTCAGCGAGCCGACGCTGCGAGTGACCAAAAGGTCAGGTCTCGTTGACGCGCTGGAGGAGGCGCAGGGCCGCAGCCTTGACTTGGGGCAGGTCTTCTTCGACGGTCGCAGCGAGGATGGCGTGCGAGGTGTCGAAGTAGCGGTGGGCGAGCCGGTCGCGCATCCCGGCCACCTGGGTCCATGGCAGGTCGGGCTCAGTGGCGAGCAGGTCGGAGGGGAGGGCCTTTACAGCTTCGCCGATCTCGATAAGACGAACGCGCACGGCATCGAAGACGAGCCCGTCACCGAGGTCGCCGCGCTGCAGGTGGGTGGCGATGGCCTCGATGGCGGCCAGGATGTCCTGGAGGCGTTGGCGGTCGCGTCGGCTCACAGGGCAACGGCCTCGGCGAGCACGTCGGCAGCCAGGTCCGTCTTCAGGTCTGCGGCGGGGACGAGGTCCACGGGCGCGCCCAACAGGGCTTCGAGTTGGGCTTGGCAGCGGCCCAAGCTCAGCAGGCTGGTGCCGGCAGCGACATCGACGAGCAAGTCGATGTCGCTCGTGGGTTTCTCTTCTCCTCGAGCGACGCTGCCGAACAGGCGTGGGTTTGCCAAGCCGTAGCGGTCGAGCAGCGCCAGGATCTCGTGACGGTGGTCTCGGGCCCGTCGGGCGAGCAGGCCGTCGGGGTGACGGGCAACAGGACCGGGGGAGATACGGACCTCTAGATGGGAGCCGGTCGCTTCGATGAGCCGGACGAGGGTCGGCAGGGAGGGCTGACGGGCGCCGGACTCGTAGGCGCTGACGACGCTTTGGGTCACGCCGGCCCGCCCAGCCACTTCCGCCTGGGACAAGCCGGCTTGCTGTCGGGCTGTGCGGAGAAGTACGCCCGCAGCCTCCATGCCATTACTATAGCGGATCGTCGATACCCGCCCAAGCCTGGGCGTGCCTCGGGTGTGGGCCTGGGCACACCACGGCGATGGTCAGCGAGGAAACGGGCGCGCACCGGGTCGTCGGCTTGGACCGCTCGGCAGCGTAGATCTCAGAGGCGGTTGGTGCCGCTGCGCCGGGGACCGAGTTCTCCGTCTGGGACATCACACAGGCCCCTTTCCCCGAAGGCCCGGCCGGGCTCGTGTACGCGCGCTTGGTACTTGCGCACATGCCAGACCCCGTTGCCACGGCCCAGTTGTGGGCCGACCAGGTCTCCACAGGAGGCCTCCTCGGCCTCGACGAGATCGAGCGGGTCGAGAGCGCGAACTCCGCACTTTCCGCGCACTTGGAACTGGCCATGGCCAGAGTGGCGGCAACTGGTGCCACAATGTGTGCCGGCCCTCTCTTCGGTCCTCTGCAGGCCTCGGCAGGCCTTAGCCGCCGCCTTGACCAGGTGGTCGAGGTACCAGTTGCCACGGCTGTCGCGGCCAAGATGTTCGCCATGAGCCTCGCGGCCTGGGGTGACAGCGCCGTCGGCGACGGCTTGTGCACGAGGGCGGAGCTGGGTTACTTGTCGGGAGCCCTATCGCAGCTATCGTCGTCCTCTGCCAAAGGAGAGGTCACGTGGCTGCTCCGCCAAGCGTCTTTCGTGCGCTGCGCCTGACAGGGGCCGCTCTAGGGGCACCGGCCTCGGTGTCGTCGCTTCCACGCGCCTCAGCCAGGTAGTTTGCGCAAGCGTGACCTCCGCAAAACGCCCGCGGTCGCCCGAAGGAGCTCGGCCTGTGCAGGCCCCCTTCCTTGAGCGCCCCGACGTGTACCGTCCTGCTGTCCTGGCGCGTACGAAGGACGATGTCGCATAGTTGTGCAGGGCTGTTCTTTCGCTCCTCTCCACAAATGTTCGGGCGAAAGGACCTGCGGCTGCTCGTTGGGGGTGGGTTGTCGTCCCAAATCAACCGTTTTTACCCGGACAGTCGTCCCCGGGGCGTAGCGCATTAGTTCGCCCGGCTGGCAAGAAGGCTGAAGCTGAGAGGTAATCGAGGCCTGCCGGGAGGGGCCCTCCAGGTGCCGTCAGCGGCCTCCACGAGCCAAGGGAACTTTGGCCACAACGTCCAGTCGTGCTCGACGAGCCACTCGAGGTGGAGCCCGTTGTGAAGGAGCGCGCTGACCGTCTCGCCGAGCCCGTGGTTCCACTCGTACTGGCGCCTGTTCAGCAGTGGGCCCTCGGAGTCGGTATAGGTGTAGCCGGAGTCGTCCGCCAATGGCTCTGGCTCTTCGAAGTAGGGGTGCTCGAACTCGAGGCGGTCCTCGGCGAGCGCCCAGGCCAGAGGGTGCCCGTCGTGGAGGTAGAAGCGGCCGCCCGGGGCGACCAGGGCACCGACCTGTGCCGCCCAGCGCTCGACGCTGGGGAGCCAGCAGAGCGCGCCCAGGCTCACGTACACGATGTCGAAGCGGGCGTGGCCGAGGGCCTCGACCGCTTCGTAGACGTCGGCGCAAACGAACTCGGACCGTTCGGCGAGCCCGGCCCGTTCGGCGATCTCGCGTGCCCCCGCAACCGCTGCTGGGGCGAAGTCGAGGCCGGTCACCCGTGCCCCCGCCCGCGCCCAGGCGAGTGTGTCCAGGCCGAAGTGGCACTGTAGGTGGAGCAGGCGCAGCCCGCTAACGTCACCGAGGGCCTCGGCTTCGCGCCGCCTCGGGCCGGGCTCCTCCCTCAGCCACCCCTCCACGTCATAAAAGCGCGACCTCATGTGGACCGCTGCACGCTCGTCCCAGTTGGCGCGGTTCGCTTCCCTGAGTTCCTCCCAGTCCTGCCCTGCGCTCACCCGGGGCAGCGTAGCCAGCAGCGGGGGCTGTCATGAGGGAAGTTCAGGCCACGCCCAACTCTGTACCGTGACGCCCAAGGCCTGCACACCAATCAGTCACCCAAGACGTGCCGATATATGCGCCATGAAACGGCTGGACCTGGCATTATTATCTCTTGGCATTATGCGCTGACGATTATGTAGCGGGATTTCCTAAGCAAATCGAACGAGGTCTGCCGCGATAACCGTATAGTACCGCTGGGGTGAACCCGAGACCACGGGTGCTGCCAGGACTGCCGCCTCGCCACAATCGAAGTTGCGCAGTTGGTGAAGAGCCCAGCCTGGGCGGCTGTAATTGAGGGACACTTGAGGATTACGTGAACCTTTACAGGCTCGATCACTGAATTTGTACAGGCATGAGTGCCTTGTTGCGCCAGACAGGACGGTCCACCAACCGGCCATCGGCCCGGCCCGGTGAGCATCGCCGGTCCTGCCAGCAGGACGCACGTGCTTGCCTGCCGGTGCTGGTGCGGCCCGATCACGGTCAGCGTGGCGTGGAGCCACTACGTTGTGGCACAGACCCTCCGGGAGTCCCCCCCCTTCATCGATGGTGCGATGGGTGCCGCTTCCGGCCTGACCTCGGACAGAGGAGTTCGCGGATGAGCGCTACGGACGATTACGTCAAGGAGAACCTCGACATCCTGCGGGAGATGCACTTGAAGGGCATGGATGCCGAGGAGTACCTGGCCTGGAAGACGAAGATCGACGACATTTGGCGCAGGTACGAAGAGGTGCGGGGCCGTGAGAAGGATGACAAGCGGGCGGAGGAGGTCGCCGATGCTATCGCCAAGGACGCGCCCGAGATCACCAAGAGCGTCATCGCCGCGCTCAAGGCCTTCAGCAACGGCGATGCAGTCAACGGTTCGGCCGAGGTCATGGACATCTGTGCCTCGGCGGCACCGCTTATCAGCACGTTCTTGAACGCCGCCGGTCCCGAGGGCGCGCTCGTTGGCGCGTTGTTCTCGGTCATCGGCCAGATCCTGCGGTGCTTCGGGCCGAAGGAGGAATCGGACGTTTCGAAGCTGGAGAAGTTCCTGATCGATCTGGAGGCGCAGAAAGAGCTGCGGAGCATCAAGGCGGTCCATGACGACGTCCTGGCGCACGCCACCACGTTGCTGAAGGAAGCGGCAAGTCTGCAGAAGCTGCTGGCCAAGCCGTTGCGGACCCACGACGACTACCAAACGTTCTACACCGGGCTGCAGGAAAGCAACATCGTACTGAACAACACGAGCGCGCACCAGAGCGTGTCGATGTTCGAGAATTGGCAGGTGTTGCAGGACCTCGAGGACCCGGAAAAGCAGGACGTGGCGCTGTGGCCGACCGTGCTCGGTATCTTCTGCAAGACGTACTCGGACCTGGTCAGTTCGGCCATGACGATTACCGCGATGGCCAACACCGACGACATGAAGGCGAGGCTGGCGGACGTCTGGCCGGTGTCCACCCCCGCCAAGTGCCCGAATTGCGGGGTGCCGCTCGGTCACCTGTTCCCGGACGACCTGTCCCCGAACGAGCTGTCCCCGGCTGAGCGGCGGGACCTGGAGAAGAAGCTGTTGGACATAAAGGCTTACGCCGGGGCGCGGAAACTGGAGTACGAGTCCTGCAACAAGCGCGTGCTGCAGGCCCTCGAGAAAATGACCGGCGTGGCGCAACGGTGGGGACTGTACGGGTGCATCGCGCAGAACCAGGCGCTGAAGTTCACCAGCGGCCCCACGAACGTCAAGAATGGTAACTGGACCGATCTCAGCGACGTGAACTACTACCACCGGCTCATGCTCTTCCCGGACCCGGCCACGACGATCCGCGATGGCCAGGTGTCCTCGCAGTTCAACTTCAAGCCCGACTACCACTGCTTCGTGCTCAAGAGCACGGGCTACGACTACCCCGGCTCCCATCACTGGGTGGACCACCTGTGGCTGAACACCGACCGGATGGCCATCACCAGCGCCCGGAACATCTTGGACAACTTCACGCCCGCTTTCACGGACATCTGGGGGGTCGGGGAGAACGACAAGGGGCTGGACATCTTCGCCGGGACCGCCGAGGTCAGCGGGTCGCCGGGCACTGTCACGAGGTGGGGCCTGGATGCCCGGGACGGCTACAAGGCTGCACAACTGGAACGGGTCAATTGGCAGCCGTCGACAACGTCGGCGGTTGGGACCGGTCCGGGCCGTGCTCGACCCGGTACCGGCGCTCGGCGATCCCGACGAGGCGGCGATTGCCCCCCACGGGACGGAGTGGATCCTCTACGCCTCGATGCGCGAGTCCACCCAGGTCTACGTCAACACGAAAATAAGGACCACTGCATCCCCGTCCCGGCCGGCTGGGGGCACTACACCGGGGTCACGGTGGACCAGACCTACCTGTGGCTGTACCACACGTTCGGCTTCGCCGTTGTCTCGCACGCGTCGG
>DAHWQF010000449.1 GCA_027334785.1 Acidimicrobiaceae bacterium | reverse complement strand
CGGCACTGGGCGAAGCGGCGGCACTGGGCGAAGCGGCGGCACTGGGCGAAGCGGCGGCACTGGGCGAAGCAGCGGCGCCGGTCGTGCCAAGCCAGGCAGCAGCCCCCAGCCTGGCGGCGGTCCCAGGTACGGCTGCACTGGACAGGGCATCTGTAGCGCTGGCTGGCGGAACCGCCGGCCTGAAGGACGTCTCGCTGCGGCTCGACGCCGGCAGGCGGCTGGCAATCTGCGGCGCAAGCGGCAGCGGCAAGACCACCGCGATAAACGCACTCTTGCACTTCGTCGACTGCTCGTCGGGGCGGGCGACGCTTGGAGGCGTCGATGTCAAGGACCTTACGCGGGCGGGGATCGCCCGGCTGGCCGCCTGGCTCCCGGATGAAACTCACGTGTTCGCAGCCAGCCTCGCCGACAACCTCCGCATCGCCTGTCCCGGTGCCACGGACGAGGACTGCGCCGGCGCCCTCCGGAGCGCCGGGCTCGCAGACTGGCTGGACTCGCTCCCAAACGGGCTCGCCACCCGGTTGGGGGCGGGCGGGAGGCCCCTCTCAGGCGGTGAACGTCAGCGGCTCGGTATGGCGCGAGCGCTCCTCGGCGGGGGTTCGGTCCTCCTGCTCGACGAACCCACGGCCCGGTTGGATCCCGCCACGAAAGACCAGGTGCTCTCGGGGCTGCTCAGGACGGCCCAAGATCGCTCGCTCATCTTGGTTACCCATGAGCCCGCCGTCGAAGAACTGGTGGACGAAGTACTCGAGCTTGCCGGCGGACGGGTCGTTGCCCGCCGGCCCGGGGGGGTGCTAACCGCGCCCTGAAGCGCGATGCTGGGACGCCTCTCGCAAGGCGGACTCGACGCTGGCCACCCACTCGGCCAGGCTGTAGCCGCTCGCCTTGGCGCTGCCGGAAAGCTCCAGTTCCAACGGCACGAGCACGTCACGCTGGAGGGCTGCCAGCGACCCGTAACGAGCCGCGCTCTCCAGCACCTCGTCGGCGAGGAAGGCGCGCGCCCGCCGCCACCTCTCCCCGCTGGCGCCACCCACTGGCCGCGTCCCCTCGGACTCGGCCCGCAACTCCGCCTCGGTCCCGTGCGCGAGCCGATTGGTCCACACCCAAGCGGGCACATAGCCGACCTCGTCTTCCCAGCGCTCGGCCAGGCCCCCTCGGAGGAACGCGGCGGCGTCCGCGACCACCACCTGGCCTTCCCGGTGCCAGCGACGGCCACCCAATCTCGCTCGCACCGCCCCGACCAGCCGGCCATGCCGTCCGCGCCGGCGTTTCTCCTCCGAGCGGAGCCCCTTCGACCGCTCATGCCTGGCCTGCGAGCTCTCTTCCCGCCACCACCCGGGCCAAATAGGCCAACGTAAGGGCCACATATCACATGTGTACCCCGGTACAGGGCCCGACGTGTAGGGTACTTGGTCCCCTTAGGCCTGAGCCACGGCCCGAGCGCCCCGGCCTACGGTCGCGCGAATATGACTGGCATGGACCTTCTCGTGGTACCAGTGGACAACCCCGAAGGGCTAAACGTCATCTGGGGCCAGAGCCACTTCATCAAGACGGTCGAAGACCTGCATGAGGCTCTCGTCGGGGCCACCCCTCAGATCCGCTTCGGGATCGCCTTCTGCGAGGCCTCGGGGCCAAGGCTAGTACGCTGTTCAGGCAATGACGACGGCCTGGTCAAACTGGCGGCTGACAATGCCCTTCGGGTCGGGGCGGGGCACTGTTTCGTGGTGTTCCTCCGGGAGGCGTTCCCGGTAAACGTCCTGAACGCCATCAAACAAGTCCCAGAAGTCTGCCGCATCTTCTGCGCCACCTCTAACCCACTTTCGGTGGTGGTCGGGGCCAGGGAGGAGGCGCGCGCCATCCTCGGGGTGTTCGACGGTTCCTCCCCGCTCGGTATTGAAACCGACGCTGACGTCGCCGAGCGCAAGGCCCTCTTGCGCTCGATCGGCTACAAGCTCTGAGGGCCGGTCGCGACGAAGCGCCCACCCTGCTGGCTCACCAAGCCGGCTGCCACAAGCTCACGCAGCCCGCTACGCACCCGGAACAGGGGGAGACGGGTGACGCCGGCAACCTCCTCCTCGGTGGCGGGGCGCTCGAGCGCCACCAGCATCGCCCGCCCCGAAGCGCTGAGCGTGCCGTCAGCGCTAATGCATGCCATCAGGGCGCGAGGGACTTCTTGGTCAAGTACCAATCGACCGAATCGTAACCTTCGGTCTTCTTGATGAAATCCTGGGAGGAACGCTCGGCCGCCAGTTCGACCGTGTTGGGCGTGGGAATGATGACCTTGTCGCCGGGGCGCCAGTTGGCCGGCGTGGCAACTTTGTTTTTATCGGCCACTTGGAGGGCGTCCACGAGGCGCAGGATCTCGTCCATGTTGCGCCCCGTCGTGAGCGGGTAGTAGATCATGGCCCGCAGCACGCCCTCGGGGTCGATCACGAACACGCAACGCGACGCCTCGGTCTTGGACTCACCGGGCATCAGCATCCCGTACGCCGTCGCCACCTTCTTGTCCAAGTCGGCGATGACGGGGAACGGGATGTGAGTACCGGTCTTATCTTCGATATTGCGCAGCCAGGCGATGTGTGAGTAAACACTGTCAACGGAGAGCCCGAGGAGCTCGGTATGGCGCTCCTGAAGCTTTTGGTAGATACCGGCGAACCCGATGAACTCGGTGGTGCAGACGGGGGTGAAATCCGCCGGGTGCGAGAACAGCACCAGCCAGCTCCCCCTGAAATCGGTCAGCCGGACCGTCCCCTGCGTTGTCACCGCCTCGAAGTCCGGCGCCGGTTCACCGAGACGGGGCAGCCCTCGGGCTACCGGGGCTTCTTCGACCGTTGTCACGGCAATTCCTCCCTATCTCTGGTTGGTCAATGCCACCCTTTTAGCGCTGGGGCACCCGCTACCGCTAGGGCCGAAAGTCCATAGCAACTCGGGCTCCACCGAGAAAAGCTGGTCGCGCTCAGGAAGGGAGCGCTCAGGACCAGACCCTCTCGGCAGGCCGACACAGCTCACACGCCTGTGAGGGCCTCCTCGGAGGCCAACGTCGCGCAGGCGGCGTGGACGACCGCCGCGATGCGCAGGCCCTCGTGGATCTGGGTAGTGCTCATGCCGGCCGACCGCAGTTCCCTTTCATGCGCAGCCAAACAGGAACCACAGCCGTTCACGGCGGACACTACGGCGCACCACAGCTCGAAGTCGGCCTTCTCCACGCCTTGCCGGCTGGCAATGACGCTCATCCTGAGGCGCGCTGGAATGTCGCCGTACTCGCCGGCGCCGGCGTCCGCCAGCAAGTGCTTGGCCTGGTAATAGATGTTGTTCATGGCCATGATGGCGGCCGCAGCCCGCTTTCCCTGGGCCATAGCCTCGACCACCGTGGCCGGTCCGACGAGGGCGTCTCCGATGACGAAAAGACGCTCGCGCACTGGCAGAGCCGCAGCCTGCAGGCCGACCTCCCGTCCAAGGGC
>DAHWQF010000448.1 GCA_027334785.1 Acidimicrobiaceae bacterium | reverse complement strand
TCGTGCGGGTTGTGCAGGAGGTGGACTTCGTCTCTGACGACCCCGCTTACGCCGGCATGACCATGACCTGGGCGGTCACCCCAGTCGATGGAGGGGCCCGGGTCGACATCATCGCGGACAACGTCCCTGACGGGATCTCCCCGCGAGACCACGCCGAAGGCATGGCCTCTTCTTTGGCGAAGCTAGCCAATTATCTCCAAAGATAAGCGGACCGCGGACCTACTCCCGCCAAGGACGTCACCACTGGATCACGGCACCGCACAACCGTTGCGTGGGGACCGGGCTCGCGGCCGTCTCAAGGCCCCATGACGACGAGTACTCCTTAGGAGCCGGTGGGGCTGTTGGAGCCTGCGCCCTGAGGCCGACGCCGCTTACCGGGTGGACTGGGAGGCGTGCCGGGAGTCCTATAGGGTAAGCTTAAGGCTAACCAGGAGGTTGCTATGGAGCGGTTCGTGGGCGTCGAGGATGCGCGCGGTTCTCTCGGCCAACTCGTTGACGATGTGGCGGCTGGCGGAGACGTGATTGCGCTCACCAAGCGCGGGAGGCCATTGGCAGTCCTGATGAGCCGCGAGGAGTACATGAGGATGAAGCTCGCCCAGACGGAGCAAGCACGTACCGAGCTGCGTGAGGCCCTGAGTGTGGCGCGCCAGAAGGTGGGGGAGGCCGGGATGGACCCGGGTGTGATCGACGATGCGATCGCTGCGGCCCGCCAGCTGTGATCGCCGTAGTGCTCGACACGAACACCTTGGTGTCGGGCTTGGGCTTCTCGGGCCCACCCTCGGTGATCGTTGACGCCGTGCTGGCGGGGGAGTTGATGTTGGTGTCGAGCCCGCCCTTACCGGACGAGCTCGGGCGGGTCCCCGCTCACCCAAAGCTTGCGCACGTGTTCGATGACCCAGCAGCCGTAACAGCGCTGCTGTGGTCCGTCGCCGACGTGGTCGAGCCGACGTCCACCCTGGCAGCAGTGGCCGACGAGCCCGACAACCGGGTGCTCGAGGCGGCTGTAGAAGCTGGGGTAGATGCCGTCGTCACCGGGGACCAAGGGCTCTTGGCCCTCGGTGAGTTCCAAGGCATCCCAGTCATAT
The DNA here is from genome assembly GCA_027334785.1 of Acidimicrobiaceae bacterium. GTDB lineage: Bacteria > Actinomycetota > Acidimicrobiia > Acidimicrobiales > Palsa-688 > JAJZYO01. The sequence continues at coordinate 2,380 of DAHWQF010000448.1, read as the reverse complement.
CGGCCACCAAGTTCTTGGAGTGGTGGGCCGACAGAGAGCCACCGGCAGCGGAGTGAGCCGGCTGCGTCCCGGGGGGCTCCCACGAAGGGGAGCGCGTCAGGCTCCATGTACGGGCGCAGGTCTGGCCAGGCTGGGCACGAACAAGGGATGGCTGCGGACGGGGCGTGGGAAGGAGGCCCTTGTGAAAGCCTACGTGCTTACAATGAGAGACCCGCTGCGGCTACATAATGCCTCGTTATGGTCGGGCCGACAAACCTAGTACTTACAAGGAGAATGGACGCATAACGACGCGTCCTGCGATGGCGCCAACTGTCAATTTGCCTTGTGGTAGCGTACGGAACGCGCACCCATATGAGATCGAGAGCCAACGACGTTGTGTGCGACCGGTCGAAAACTCGTTGCCTCAGGCCAGGGAGTCCGTGATCGCCGAACCCGGCGCTCTCGTCGGACGCTGGGAAGATCTAGATGGGCTGCCCTTCTGCGTCGTTCACTCGTGCTCGTACCCGTACTCGTCGAAATCGAACCCGATACCTGCCTTAGCCGCGAACTGGATGAAGTCTGGCTCCAGACCGAAGCCGACCAAGGGATGCTGTCCTGGCACCCGCTCGTAATCCCCCACATAGCGACCCGGTTCGCTGATGTGGCGGTCCTCGGGGCCAGGGTCGAAGTGCCGCACTACTTGTATCCGGGCGGTCGCTTCATCCTGGACCAGCTCCCTGATGCGATTGGTGGACCCGCTGAGCCGGCGCAGGAGCGCGTCGAAATGATCGTCGAGAGGGACCTCATGGCTTTTCACGCCAGAGCCAAGGTGCCACAGGTGGCAACGAGGCACGGGGGGAGGGAACCAAGCTCGGTAGCTGAGCGTCAATAGGACTGTGGGGGTACCTACCAGGCACGGGTGGGCCTGGCGAGCAGTGGCCTGTCTCAGCGCTGCAGTGGCTACGGTTTCCCTCGCTGTGCCCCGGGCCGGTGCGAGCAGTAGCTACTCGGCGCAGGCCAGCTCCCCTCGGTTGCCGCCAAGGAGGGTGGGGAAGGCAAGGTCGTGCTGGTCGGCGTCTCCCAGGAGAAGGCGTCGGTGTGGAGGTCCTGGCCGGCCAAGGGCCAAGAGAAAGCCCGCCACCCCCACATGGAGTGGGCCCCGCCAGATGGCGTTCCTAAACTAAACTATGGAAAAATGTTCCATAGGCGCCGGGCGAACGGCGTTCCCGACGGCTTCCGCCGGGGGTTCGCACCCCGGTACAGCGACATTGCGGTAAACCGCATTGTCCCGGCGCGGGCCGCGCTTGCCAGGGCTTCGACAAGCCGGTGCCTCACCGGACGGGGCCGAGACCCCGCCGCCTTCTCCCTCGGAGGGACGGCGGCCCAAGGAGAAGTCCTCCTCGAGCCCCTTCCGGTAGCGGTTCCAGTCAGACCAGACGTGCCTGCCTCGGCTCCTTCCAGGTAGAGGCGGGGCGTTCCTGGCCTTGGTAGCCAACCGCTCCTTCAGGCCTTGGGGGACAAGGGCGTGCCTACACGCCGCCTTGTCCTCGCACTTGCAGACCTTGTGACGCGCCCCCATGCCACGGCGGGCGATGGCCGTCGCCGCCACCTCGTGACTAGTCAGCCCGTAGCCGCCGGCGAACTTCACCAGGCCGACCAGGCTCGCCGCCGGTGTCGCGCGACACCGCCTTTAGTCACGCCGCGGCCTGCAACTCGGTTGCCCGTCCCCAAGGTGCGTCTGCCAGTCCCGGCGTGGCGGCTGCAAAATCGACCAGGCGGCCCATCCAGCGCAAGTGGTAGTTGGCCTCCCGAGCCGAGGGGCGGCGCGGTGCGTGGCCGGCCGCCCAGGCGGCAAAGTGCCGGGGAGCTTGGGCAAGCTGCTCAGGCCCGAGGGCTGCTGCCGGGTCTGAAATTTGCGCCAACCACCGGTCGAAATGGGCCAGCGCCGGGAGGATGCGCCCTGTGAGGGTCGACAGGCACACATTTCACCCCTATTGCGTGCCTACCAACTCAGTAAGTCCGGTCCTCGGCTTCCTACTCGCGGAGCTACCGCAGGCTTGACCGGGTCGCGCAGCGAGTCACTCGACGTGCCCTCGAAGCACATCGTTTCCCGGAATGGAATCAGAGTGCTACAATGTAGAACATGAGTACGGTAGGCATCCGAGCACTCAAGCAGAATGCCTCGCAGGTGGTGGCAAGGGCCGCCGCCGGCGAAGTAGTGACCATCACCGATCGGGGAAGACCGGTCGCCCAGCTCGTTCCGGTTCCGGGAGGGCGAGTCGCTGCCTTCGTGGCGTCAGGTCGGGCTCGGCCGGCGAAGGGCTCGCTCGCAGCTCTTGGCGCGGCTCCCGAGGCGCCTCCGGGGCAGCCCTTGCTGTCGGAGGTCGTAGCGGCCATGCGT
>DAHWQF010000447.1 GCA_027334785.1 Acidimicrobiaceae bacterium | reverse complement strand
AATACGTCCCGGGCAAGAGGGTGATGATCAAAGTGAAACACCAACGGACCGCCGAGTTTGTGGTGGCCGGTTTCCGCTATTACCGTGAGGCCCGCGAAGAAGTCGGTTCGTTGATGCTCGGCCTCTACGACAAGGAGGACCGGCTGGCGCACGTGGGCGTCATAGGTTCCTTCCCGGCCAGCGAGCGGCGGGCGCTCGTCGAGGTCCTCGCCCCCTATCGAGCCCGGCCCGGCGCCGGGCTCGAGGAGCACCCCTGGGCGAGCGCGCCGTCGAACATAAGCGAGCAGGGGCCCGCCCACCGGGTCCCAGGAGCGCGCAGCCGTTGGAACGCCGGCAAAGACCTGTCCTTCGAAGCCCTCCGGCCCGAGCTAGTGGTAGAGGCCACTTACGAGCACCTCCAGGGCGACCGCCTCCGCCACACGGCCCACTTCAAGCGCTGGCGCCCGGACCGCCAGGCCCGGAGCTGTACATACGAGCAGTTGGAAGCCGTCGTGCCCGTCGAGCTTGCCGATGTCTTCGGCGGAGGGCCCCGGAAGGGCGCGGGCCCTCGCGCTTAGTGGTCATGGGCGCTGCCGTTGGATGGCACGGGCCCACGGCCAGAGATAGCTTGGCACCGTGCAGGGCCCCAAGGTAGCCGGTGGGGGCCACCAGTTGGTGGCCGAACGGGAGGTGGCGCAAAGCGCCGTGCTTGTGCCCGTCCCCGAGGCAGAAGCTCTCGTGGGCTCCTGGAGGGCGGTCCACGACCCAAAAGCGCGCACAGGGGTACCGGCTCACATAACCCTCGTAGTGCCGTGGCTGCGGCCGGAAGAGATCGGGAAGGACAGCCTCGACCAGCTGGACCTCCTCGTTGGCAACGAGCCGGCGTTCGACTACACGCTGGAGCGCGTGTGCTGGTTCGGCATGCGGGTGCTGTGGCTCGCGCCCACACCGGACGAGCCGTTTAAACGGCTCACGTCCTTGCTTGCCAACCACTTCGGCACCCCACCATGGGCGGGCGAGTTCGAAGTGGTCCCCCACCTCACGGTCGGGCTGGCCGACGACGTGCCACCGAGCGCCTTGAGCGCGGCCGCCGACGACATCGCGGCCAAGCTGCCCCTCCCCTGCCGGGCGCGTGAAGTAGACGTTATGTGCGGCAACGGGACGAGCTGGGGAGTGGTCCACAGGGCCGCCCTGGGCGGGCGCTAACCGCTGAGCGCCGCCAACCGCTGAGCGCCGCGCATCGGGTCCCTTTGGGCGTCTTTAGCCACGAGCCGGCCCGTAGGCTTGGCCGGACCGCTCGTAACAGTCCTCGTGGAACTGCTCCACCCGGTCCCAGCGCCCCTCGACGTAGACGTTTGCTATCACCTTGCGGGCCTTTAGACGAGCCGAGAACCTGATCTGCTCAGAACAGTAGACGCAGACGGCATCGCTGCCGGCTTCAACGGGGCGCGCCACTGCCCTGCTGGCCAGCGGCGCCTGGGCAAGGGAGCTCACCGTAGTTATATCGGGCGGCCCGCCCGCCCACCTGAGCGTTCGACGCCAGCAAGCGCTCGCGCCGTAGTCTGGCCACGTGCCCGATGACCAACAAAACCGGCCCGGCCAGCGCCAAGGTGACGCCGACACCTTTGGCTTCGGCCCCAATGCGTGGCTCGTGGACGAGATGTTCGAACGTTTCCGCCAGGACCCCACCGCCGTCAGCGAGAGCTGGAGAGACTTCTTCCAGGGCTACCGGCCCGGCGGTGCCAACTTGGCCCGCCCGGTGGTGGTCCATGAAAATGAGCGGGGATGGGCAGGAGGCCCCGACGGTTCGGGCGGTGAGCCCGGGGCCCGTGAAGGCAGGACCGGGCTGAGGGAAAGCGGCGAGGTAGAGGCGCAGGCAGCAGGCAGCGGCGTCGCCACCAAAGGCCACTCGACGGTCGCTGCCCCTGGGGCAAACGGTTTGCGGCACAACGGCACCCCTGACTTGGCCAGCCCGGCCCTGCCCGCGGCGACACCGGCCCCCGCCAAGCCCGCCCCGACGGCCCCCGCCGGCACCGAAGGTGCCCTCCGGCCCTTGAGGGGGAGCGCGGCCCGCATCGTGTCCAACATGGTCACCAGCCTGAGCGTGCCCACCGCGACCAGCTTCCGGGTCCTACCCGCCAAGCTCCTCGAAGTCAACCGCCTCATGCTCAACAACCAGCTCGCGCGCGCCCTAAGCGGCGGCAAGGTGAGCTTCACGCACCTGATCGGCTGGGCAGTGGTGCAAGCCCTAAAAGCTGTTCCCGCGCTCAACTCGGTGTTCGTAGAAGCCCCAGACGGCACCGGCCAGGCCTCAGTACTGCGGCCCGAGCACGTCAATTTGGGGTTAGCCGTCGACATAGAGCGTCCCGACGGCAGCCGCGGGCTCATGGTGCCAGTCATAAACGGGGCCGAGCAGCTCGATTTCCGCCAGTTCTGGCAGGCGTACGAAGAGCTTGTACGAAAGGTCCGTTCTGGCAAGGTCGACGTGAGCGATTTCGCAGGGGCGACGGTGACCATGACCAACCCCGGCACTTTGGGGACCGTGCAGTCAGTGCCCCGCCTGATGGCCGGCCAAGCCGCCATAATCGGCGTGGGTGCGATCGACTACCCGGCCGAATGGCAGGGCGCCGACCCCCGTCAGCTCGCAGAGCTCGGCGTCTCCAAGGTGGTCACGATCAGTTCGACCTACGACCACCGCGTCATCCAAGGTGCCGAATCTGGCCTCTTCCTCCAGAAAGTGCACCGGCTCCTGCTCGGGGAAGACGACTTCTACGAAAGAGTCTTCCGTTCCATGGGTGTCCCCTACGAGCCCGTTAGGTACCGCCGCGACGTCAACGACCCCCTCGACCGGGCGCTCGGCCGCAACGAGAAACAACACCAAGTGGACAAGATGGTCAACGCGTATCGCGTAAGGGGCCACCTCATCGCCCACCTCGACCCCCTGAACTGGCGCGAGCCGCAGTTGCACCCAGAGCTCGACCCGACCACTTATGGGCTCTCGGTATGGGACAACGACCGCGAGTTCCTAGCGCACGATTTCGGCCGCGAGCGGATGCGCCTCGGCGAGATGCTCTCTTTGCTCCGCGACGCCTATTGCCGGACCGTGGGCGTCGAGTACATGCACATCATGGACCCCGAGCAAAAGCGGTGGATCCAGCGCCACGTCGAGGGTGTGCCGACCACCTTGGGGCCCGACGAGCACAGGCACATACTTTCCCGGCTAAACGCGGCCGAAGCCCTAGAGCGCTTCCTAGACACCAAGTACATAGGCCAAAAACGCTTCGGCCTAGAGGGGGCGGAGTCAGCCATAGCGATGCTCGACGCCCTGCTGGAGCGCGCCGCCGACGCAGGCCACACCCACGCCGTGATGGGCATGGCCCACCGAGGGCGGCTCAACGTCCTCATAAACATCGTCGGCAAGAGCTACAAGGAGCTTTTCGACGAGTTCGAGGGCAACCTCGACCCCAACACCGTCCAGGGGTCGGGTGACGTCAAGTACCA
>DAHWQF010000446.1 GCA_027334785.1 Acidimicrobiaceae bacterium | reverse complement strand
CCACCTCCACCCCGGGCGGGAGTGCACGGGCGATGGCCGACTGGACTGCTGACTTGTCGGCCGCTGGCTTGGCGACCACGTCTATGTTGTCCAGCTGGCCCACCTGGTCGAGGACCTCTCGAGCCGGGCCGTCCTCGAGACGGCCAAGGGGGCTACGGCCTCGCTGGGATGCGCGAGCGCCTGCTCCTTATCGGCGGCTCGTTGCTCCCTGGGCCCGACGGCGGAGGCAAGTGGGTCGTGATGGCGCAGGTGCCCCAATGAGCGGGCCAGGGGGCGAGCCGGCGCCGCTCCGGGTCGTGGTGGCCGACGACCAGGCCACCGTCCGAGAGGGGCGCGTGCTCATGCTCGGGCTCCTCCCAGACATAGAGGTCGTCGGCGCCGCCGCCAACGGGCAGGAAGCGATCGAAGGGAGGCGGAAATCCTCGCCATGATCGCCCGCGGCATGACCAACCCGGACATCGCCGGCAGGCTCTACCTATCCTCGGCCACGGTAAAGAGCCACATCAACCGGATTTTTGCCAAGACCGGCTCCGCCGGCCGCGCCGCGGCAGTGGGGTAGGCGCGAGAGCACGGCCTCGCCTGGGCGTTTCAGACGGCCGCAGCGCCGCGCTCCCCCGTCCTCACCCGCACCAGTTCTTCGACGGCGACCACCCAGATCTTGCCGTCGCCGATCTTGCCAGTCCTGGCCGTTGACTCGATCGTCTCGACCACCCGCTCGGCCTCCTCGTCCTCACATACCACTTCGATGCGGACTTTGGGGACAAAGTCGACGCGGTACTCGGCACCACGGTAAACCTCGGTGTGGCCGCGCTGGCGGCCATAACCGTGGACTTCGCTCACGGTCATCCCGACCACGCCCGCCGAGCGGAGAGCCTCCTGCACCTCTTGTAGGCGGAACGGCTTTATGACTGCCGTGACCAATCGCACTCTGGCACCCTCCTCAATCCTTCTCCGCTGGGGCCCTGCTCGGCGGGCTGGGCATGAACGCCCTCGCGGAAAGGCCGCTGTTCGTTAAAGATTCGAAGTCGTACGCGCTCTCTTCGTGCAAAGACACGTCGAGGCCTGCCAACTCCTCTTCGGGGCCCACCCTCATGCCGACCACCTTGTGGACGGCCCACGCCACGGCCGCCGTAGCACAAAATGCCCAACCGACGGCGACCACTACTGCGAGCGCCTGGCGGCCGAGCAGTGCGAAGCCGCCCCCATAAAAGAGGCCGTTGGCGCCGTTCACCGCGGAAACACCGAAGAAGCCCACCATGAGCGTCCCGATGAAACCGCCTACGCCGTGGACGGCGAGCACGTCGAGCGAGTCGTCAACCTCGAGCTTGAACTTGAGGCTCACGGCAAGGGCACACGCCGCGCCGGCGACAAGGCCAATAACCGTGGCCCCGACAGTGTTTACGAAGCCACAAGCCGGGGTGATCCCGACCGCACCGGCTACCGCTCCCGAGGCGGCCCCCAGGGTCGTGGGCCGCCCGTCGCGCAGTTTCTCGACGAGGAGCCACGAGAGGAGCGCCGCCGCGGTGGCCGTGTTGGTGTTTATGAAAGCATCGACGGCGCGACCGGCCGAGAGAGCAGAGCCGGCGTTGAACCCGAGCCAGCCGAACCACAAGATGCCGGCGCCGAGCACGGACAAGGGCACGTTGTGCGGGCGCATGAGCTCATGTGGCCAGCCTCGCCGCGGGCCGACCACCAAGGCGAGCGTAGCGCCGCTCACCCCGGAGGTGATCTCGACAACCGTGCCGCCGGCGAAGTCCTCGGTGCCCCTTTTGGCCAGCCAGCCCTCCGGCGAGAAGACCCAGTGGGCGATGGGGTCGTAAACGACGACCGACCACACCAGCACGAAGATGCAAAAGGCGGCGAAGCCGAGCCGGTCCGCCGAAGACCCCGTGAGAAGCGCAGCCGTTATCACCGCGAACATCATCTGGAAGGCGACGAAGGCGAGCTGGGGAATGCTCTGGTGGGCCATACCCGGCACAGCGGAGGATATATGGGAGAGCGCCGCGAAACGGAGGTCCCCGAGCAGCCCGAGGCCTCCCCAGTCCGGGCCGAAGGCAAGGCTGTACGAAAACCACACCCAAGCCAGGCAGACTATGGCCATCGTCACAAAGTTCTGCATGAGCATGGCGAGCACGTTTTTGCGCCTCACCATCCCTCCGTAAAAAATGGCGAGCCCTGGCGTCATAAACAGCACGAGCGCGGCGCTGGCCAGCACCCAGGCGGTGTCCCCCGAGTTGTAATGAGGCAACTGCGTACCCTCCCGACCTGCTCTTCTTTGCCCGACGACGGCCACCACCCGGTGGGCGCGCGCAGCCGCACGCCACCGGACATGGACGATAGCAGCTCACCCCCGCCCGGCCCGGCGGCGGCCCCCGGCCCGACGACGGCACTATCCTCTAGCACGTGGAGGTGGACCTGCTGCCGGGGCCCGAGCGCCTGCCGGTCTCGACGGTTGCCCCCGCCCTGGAGGCAAGGCGGGTCTCCAAGGCCTTCGTCGGGCGGGCCGGCGAGGCGACGCTCGCTCTGCGCGACGTGGACCTCGAAGTGCAAAGAGGCACTTTCGTGTCGCTGATCGGGCCGTCGGGGTGCGGCAAATCGACCCTGCTGCGGATCCTGGGAGGCCTCGAGCAACCCAGCACAGGCGTGGTGCGCTCGACGACGCGCCAGGAGCGCGGGGGCCTGCCGTCGGTCGCCTTCGTGTTCCAGGACTATGGGATCTTCCCCTGGCTCAGCGTGGTCGACAACGTCGCGTTTGGCCTGCGAATGGCCGGTATAGGCAAGCGGGAACGCCACGACCGCGCCCAGGCGTGGCTGGCCAGGATGGGGCTCGCCGGCTTCGAGCGTTCCTACCCCGAGCAGCTCTCGGGCGGCATGCGCCAGCGCCTCTCGCTCGCCCGCGCCTTTGTCACCGACCCCGAGGTGCTGCTCATGGACGAGCCCATGGCCGCGCTGGACGCCCAGACGCGCCTACTGCTCCAAGAAGACCTGGTCCGATTGTGGGAGGAGACCAAGAAGACCGTCGTGTTGGTGACACACTCTCTCGACGAAGCCATCCTCCTCGGCGACCGGGTCGTGGCTATGACGGCGCGCCCGGGAAGGGTGAAGCTGGACCTCCCCGTCGAGCTCCCGCGCCCGCGCAACGCGAGCTCGGCCACGGGCGTCGCCTTTTCACGCATGAAGGCCGACTTGTGGGCTGGACTACGCGACGAGGTGGAAAAGTCGCTCGAGCACTCGTGACCGGGGTAGCCACCGGAGCAGGCGGCACCGTCGATGCCGCGGTCGCGGTGCTCCGAGCGGCGGAGCGCCGTAGGCGCCGGCTCGACCTCTCCCTGGCGGTCGCAACGCCGGTCTCCCTGCTCGCGCTCTGGCAGGCGGCGGCCGACCTGCACTGGGTGGACCCGCGCATCTTCACTCCCCCGGTCGAGATCGCTCGGGCCGCCGGCCAGCTCATCTCCTCGGGGACCCTGCCGAGCGACCTCGCC
>DAHWQF010000445.1 GCA_027334785.1 Acidimicrobiaceae bacterium | reverse complement strand
TCCCTGATCTTTCGCATGGTTAGCCTCTTTCCTGGCATCCCGTCCTCCTTCGCCGTGCTGTCCTGCACGAAGTAAAGGAGGGCGGGTGCCTCTCGTGGTGGATGAGGCGTCGCCGGGGGCCGGGTGCGGAAGGTGTCCGCCTTCGCCCGGAATCGGTGTCCGAGATCGTCCGGAACAGGTGTCCGGGATCGTCCGGAATCAGTGTCCGGAAACGGCCGGACTACTCAGTCTGCTACCTGAAGGTCCGCCCAGTGCTCGAGGAGCGCACCGTGTTCGTGCGGGTCCACGCCCCGATCACGGCCATGACGGTCGGAAACGTCTCCGAGCTGGTCAGACGAGCCGCCCGCCGGGCGGGGATCGATCCTGTCCGCGCCCACCGCCTGCGCCACACGGCAGCGACATCCATGCTGCGCCGGGGAGCCTCGTTGGCCGAGGTCGGCCAGGTCCTGCGGGAGAGCCGCGCCGCCACCACCTCCATCTACGCCAAGGTCGACCGTGTCGCGCTGCGGGCCCTGGCCCAGCCCTGGCCGGGAGTGCGGGCATGAGCGGCCTGCGTGAAGCCCTGGAGGACTACGTCACCATGCGCCGCTCGCTCGGTTTCAAGATCAGGGACTACCCCTGGATGCTTGGCGACTTCGTCAGCTACATGGAAGCCGCCGGGGCATCCACCATCACCGCCGAGCTGGCCGTGGCCTGGGCCCTCGGGGCTGGCTCCGAGGCCCATCCCGCCTATCTGGCCAAGCGCCTGTCGGTGGTCCGCGGCTTCGCCCGCCACCTGTCGGCCTTCGACCCCTCCACCGAGGTGCCCTCCGCCGAGCTGGTCCCGACCTCATCGTGCAGAGCGACCCCCTACCTGTACTCCGAGGACGACATCGCCGCTCTGATGGCCGCTGCCCGGGTTCTCCAGCCCAGGCTGCGGGCCGCCACCTACGAGACCCTCATCGGCCTGTTGAGCGTGACCGGGGCACGGATCGGTGAACTGATCCGCCTGGACCGGGAAGACGTCGATTGGGACGAAGGCGCCCTATCCATCACCTACACCAAGTTCAACAAGCACAGGGAGCTGGCGCTGGACCCGAGCACCGTCAGGGCGCTCGAGGCCTATGCCGAGGCCCGCGACGAGGCATGGCCCGAGCCCAAGGCAACGAGCTTCTTCGTCTCGACCCTCGGAACGCGTCTCGTCTACGTGACCGTGTGCCGGGTCTTCCATGGTCTGGTCCAGGCTTCCGGCCTCGAGCCACGCTCGGCCGACTGTCGGCCCCGGATCCACGACACCAGGCACACCTTCGCCTGCGCCACCGTGCTCGGCTGGTATCGGGCGGGTCTGGACGTCCAGGCCCAGCTTCCGTTGCTGTCGACCTATCTCGGCCATGCCAACCCGGCCCGGACGTTCTGGTACTTGTCCGCCACCCCGGAGCTGTTGGCCCTGGCCGCCGAGCGGCGCCAGGCGATGCTGGGGAGGGCATCATGAGCGCGCTGGCCCCCACCCTGGAGGCCTACTTCACCGATCGACTCATCGGCCAGCGCCGAGCCAGCCCCAACACCGTGGCTTCCTACCGGGACGCCTGGCGGCTCCTCCTGCGCTTCGCTCAGACCCGGACGGGGAAGGAGCCCAGCCAGCTCGACATCGCCGACTTGGACGCCTCGGTGGTGGCGGCCTTTCTCGAGGACCTGGAGACCGAGCGCCACAACAGCGTCCGAACCCGCAACGCCCGCCTGGCCGCCATTCGCTCCTTCTTCCGCTACGCCGCCTACCGTCACCCCGAGCATGGTGGGCTCATCGCCCGCGTGCTGGACATCCCCACCAAGCGCACTGAACGCAAGGACGTGACCTACCTGGTTGCAGACGAGATCGAGGCCCTGCTCGACGCGCCCGATCGTGAGACCTGGTGCGGGCGGCGAGACCACACCCTCCTCAAGGTGGCGGTCCAGACTGGCCTGCGGGTCTCGGAGCTGACGGGGCTTCGGAACTCCGACGTGGAGCTGGGCACCGGCGCCCACGTCCGATGTCGAGGCAAGGGCCGCAAGGAGCGCAGCACTCCCCTCGACAAGGAAACCATCCAGACCCTGCGGGTCTGGATGGCTGAACGGGCCGGCGAGGCCGGGGACTGCCTGTTCCCGACTCGCGCGAACTCGTCGCTCACGCGCAGCGCCGTGGGGTGCCTCTTCGCCAAGCACACGACCACGGCAAGACAGCACTGTCCGTCCCTACGCGCCAAGAACCCCACCCCTCACACGCTGCGCCATACCTGTGCCATGGAGCTCTTGCGGTCGGGAGTAGACGTCTCTTGCGGTCGGGAGTAGACGTCTCGGTGATCGCCCTATGGCTCGGCCACGAGCAGGTCGAGACGACCCAGCGGGCCTACATACACGCCGACATGTCGATCAAGGAACGAGCCCTGGACAAGACACGGCCGACACCAACTCGGCCCGGGCGCTACCGGCCCCCCGACCAACTGCTCGCCTTCCTCGAGAGTCTGTGAGAACGCCGAGGTGCTGTCGGATTATGTCTGACCAGGCCAGCCTGCCGTCCCCCTGATCGGGGACGACGCGGCTCCGGTCGCATAATCAGCTGCCCTACATAGGAGCTCGACTTTCTCACCTACGCCGCCACGCCCTCCCAGGCCAGACGAACGATGGAGATTTCCTGTGAGGTGAGCGGCGCAGGGTCTCCCCGTCGAAATTGCGCGGCGATGATCACGTGACGGAGCTTGGCGAACATGTCGAGGACCGAGGGCTGGGTCTTCTGCCGGTACCACGGGGCGAGTGCTCGGGCCGCTTCCACGTCGCTGGGGTGATGACCCGCCGTCGCGTACCAGCAGATCGCCAGGGTGTTCACGACGAGCCCGAAGGGAACCGTGCGCTGCACCGCTCGCTCGACCCGGTTGCGGGCTTGGCCCACGCCGCCGAGTTGTTTGGCATCTTCGATCGCGACTTCGATCGACCAGCGCGCGGCGTAGCGTTCGACGATCTGGGCGGCGGTGGCATCGAGGTCGGTGGTGACGAGGGCGATGTCGTATCCGTTCTTCGAGCGGTCCCGGACGAACACCACCTGGACCTGTTGTGGGCCGAACACGCCATACCAGAGGCAGCGAAGCACTGCGGTTGAGACGGTCGTGGTCGCCCCGTAGCGGGTGACCGTGCTCGCAGCGAACGTCATGGTGGTAGCGAGAGCGGTGAGCGAGGAGAGCTTGCTGCCCTTCAGGCGGGGCCGGCCGCGTCTGCCGGTGCGTGGGGGTGCGAGCTCGTAGAGCGAGGCGTTGGAGCGCAGCCGCGTGGTCCAGGTCACCGATCCCGGCAGACCACGCAGCGCCCTGCCCGCGTAAGCAGAGTCGGCGACCACGTGGATCCTCCGACCGGGCAGGGCGACGGCGAGGGCTTCTACCAGCCGACGGGCGAGGATGAGGCGGGACGAGTCGCCGCTGTTCTTCTTGACGAGCGCGAAGCCGACCGGCAGGGCTATCGGTCGATCGAGGAACACGAG
>DAHWQF010000444.1 GCA_027334785.1 Acidimicrobiaceae bacterium | reverse complement strand
CCAGCAACCCGGTGGGCCGGAGCCACAAGGTCAGCACGAGGGCCCCGAAGGCAAACATGAGGGCCCACTGTGCCCCGAACAGCCCGGTCCCCACCGACTCCAAGATGCCGAGCAGCAGGCCACCAACGGCAGCCCCGGCCACGTTGCCGATGCCCCCGAGGACGGCGGCCGTGAACGCCTGGAGACCGATCGAGAACCCCATCAAGTAGTTGATCTGCCCAAAATAAAGGCCTGCCATGACCGCGGCCGCTCCCGCCAGTGCCCCACCGAGGAAGAACACGAGCGAGATCACCCGGTCCACGTTGATACCGAGCAGGGTGGCCGCTACGCGGTCCTGGGCCACAGCTCTCATGGCCGTACCGAGCATGGTGTGGTTGACCAACAAGTAAACAGCCAGGATGAGCGCAGCCGCAATGACGACGATCCCGAGTTGGGCCCAGGTGTAGTGGACGCTCAGCACGTCAAAGCCGCCGTTGGGTGGCGTGACCGGGAAAGGCAGGAAGTTGGAGCCCCAACCGGGCGTGTTGAGGACACCGTTTTCGAGCGTCTCGGAGACCCCGAGGGCGGCGATCATGAGGGAAAGCACCGCCGCCTTGCGCATGGGGCGGTAGACCACGCGCTCCACCAAGACGGCGACCACCCCCCCGGCGAGCATCGTGACGGCCCCGGCCCACACTACGTTGCCCCAGTTGACCCGCGAGCTCACAGTGACGGTGGCCAGGACGCTATAGCAGATGAAGGCCGCCACCATGTAAAAGTCGCCGTGGGCAAAGTTGATCAGCCGCAAGATCCCGTAGACCATGCTGTAGCCCACGGCGACCAAGGCGAAAAAAGCCCCGAGGAAGAGCCCGGCGACGACGTCGGGGACCAAGACGCCCCATGTCATCGAAAAGCAGCCGTCCTACGAATAAGCGGGGCCAGGGCAGAAAGGCATCATGCCGCCGGCTGTTGGGGGGCCAGTTCGTACTGGGCATTGCGCACTTGGAGCACCACGAAGTGCGCGCCCAGGCGTGAGCCATCGGGGGCGAAGTGGACCGGGCCGGTCAAGCCCTGGAAGGACAGCTTGCGCAAGGCCGCGATCACCTTGGCCGGGGCCAGGCTGCGGGCTGCCTTGGCGGCGTTGGCGAGAGCGAACATGCCGTCGTACGCGTACGCCGAGTACGGGCCTGGCTGGGCGTGGAACTTCTTCGCGTAGGCGGCGTCAAAAGCCTTGGCCGCCGGCCCCGTGAGGAACGACGACAGCACGGCAATGGTGGCGTAAGTCCCATTGGCCGCTTTGCCAGCGTCTTTTATGAACGTTGGGTCGACGGAGCCGTCAGCGGTGGCAAAGGGGATCGTGAGCCCAGCACTGCGCAACTGCCGGACAAACTCAGCCGCCTGAGCAAAATAGCCCGTCCAGTAAACCGCCTGGGCCTTCTCGCTCCGTAGGGTATTTATGACCGCTGAGAAGTCCTGCTCGGTGTTGGGAATGGCTTCGATGGGGAAAACCTTGGTGCTGGTGCCGGCGAGGTCCTTTTTGGTCAGTTGGGCCACGTTGACGGCGTAGGTCGTTTGGTCGTCCGCTATGAGCAGGCGCTTTACACGGAGCACCTTGGAGAAAAAGGCAGCCGCCTCCTTGGCCTGGAGCGAACCGCTCGGGTCGATCAGGAACACGTTGTGGTAGCCCGACGAGGTGAGCGTGCTCGAGTTGGCGGCCACCTGGATGTTGGGTATCCCGGCTCGGGCGTAGATCGGCTCGGCCGGCTGGGCAGCGCTCGAGCAGTACCCGCCTACCATCGCCTGCACACCGAGGGAGACCAGCTTGTTGGCGGCGTTGACCGAGGTCTGGGGGTCGCAGGCGTCGTCCTGCTCGACCAGCTTGATCTTGTGGCCGAGCACGCCGCCCGCGGCATTTAGCTTGTCGACCGCGAGCACCAAGCCGTTGTAGATCTCCGTGCCCGCTTGCGCCTCCGCGCCGGTCATGGGCTCTGATGCGCCGACTAGGTAGGTCGACGCGCTCGAAGCGTCCCTGCTGCTCGCGAAAGCAGCCGGCGCCAGGGTGAGCGGCACGCTCAGGCTCCCCAAGAGCACGCTCACCATTACTACGCCCCTTCTTGCGTACCTGGACTTCAAGGTTCCTCCTCCTCCTCTCCCGCCGCCTGCGAGGTGCGCCGGCAGCGACCTCGCCATCTTGGCACGGCAAGGAGCGGCTACACTGTCACCTCAGTTGAAGCCCTGTCTAGGAAAGTGGATGCCTCTTTCGACAAGTGTTCAAAGGCTCCAGGCGGCTCAGGAGAACCTGATCTCGACCGCGGCCTCATGGGCCGGGAAGCCCTCGTGGCGAGCGAGTGTGATCACGGGTTCACGCATGCGGGCGAGGGCCGTCTGGTTGGCTCGTGCCACCGCCGTCCGCTTGCGGAACGCCTCAGCCGTTATCCCCCCGTTGACCTTGGCAAAACCGCTGGTTGGCAGGGAAGCCGGGCAACCTATGAGGAAGTTGGCAGCCGCGAACGGCGTCCACTGGCCCACCAATATCTCGCCGGCGTTGACCAGCCGGGAGAGCAGGTCGTCGGGGTCGCGCACGGCGATCTGGAGATGTTCGGGGGCGTAGCTGTTGGCGACCTCAGCCGCCTCGGCCATGGACTCCACCAAGATGGCCCCTCCGTTTTTGCCGAGGGCGGCAGCCGCATAACTGCGGCGCGGCTCAGGCAGGCCGGCCAACTGGCTCGCCACCTCACCTTGGACGGTGGCGAGCAGGCTTTCGCTCGGCGTCACGAGCAGGGTCTGAGAGTCCGGCCCGTGCTCGGCCTCGTTTAGCAGGTCGGCGGCCAGAAGGCGGGCATCGGCGCTTTGGTCTGCAATGACGAGGCTCTCACTCGGGCCGAGCAGCATCGTTGTCGCCGTCCCGTAGCACTGGACCTCGACCTGCGCGCACGTTACAGCTGGGCTACCGGGCCCCACCACCTTACGGACCTTGGGGACCGTCTCGGTGCCGAACGCGAGGGCGGCGACGCCCGCCGGCCCATTGGAGCGGAACACGTCGCGGATACCGAGCTCGGACGCCACGACCAAGACGGCGGGGTCCACCTCGCCCGCGCTCCCCGGCAAGGGTGGGACCACCACCGCGATTTTGGGCACTCCGGCTACCACCGCCGGCGTGCCGACCTGGACGAGCACGGAGGGAAACGAGCCCTTGCCGCTCGGGACGAACAGGCCCGCGCTCTCGATCGGGGTGACCTTTTCCCCCACCACCAGCCCGGGCTCGCTCTCGAACTCCCAGTCACCCCTCGCCATCAGCTGCTCGTTGAACCGGCGCACGTGGTCGATACCGTCTCGGAGCGCCGCGACTAGGCCTTCGGGCACGACCTCATGCGCCTTGGCCACCTCGGCCTCGCTCACCCGGAGGTCGGCCGGGCGGACGTGGCAACCATCGAAGCGCTCGAGGGCCTGCACCAGCGCGGCATCGCCGTTTTCGCGCACGTCCTCGATCAGCTCCGCTATCTGGGCGCGTAG
>DAHWQF010000443.1 GCA_027334785.1 Acidimicrobiaceae bacterium | reverse complement strand
CAGAGGGCACCTTCACCAGAACGCCAGCCATTTTTATCGTTCAAAACTGGTGAAAGTGTGCTATCCGGATCTACGTCCAGCAGTTCCGGGCAGCCAGCCGCCCGGCCGGCGGTGACGTTAGTGCCCTTCGGCCGGCCCCCATGTCAAGAGACCGTCACGAAACTGATGAACGTGATCGGCCTCAGGGCACCTTCACCAGAACGGCGCCCGGCCCTGCCTCCGGCCGGCGATGCTGCCGTCCCTTTTCCGGACGCTGCTCCCCGTGGTCGGTGGCTTTCCCCTTCGGCCGCAACGACTTTGCCTCTCTCAGCCCTCTTTTGTCTTCCTCACCCGGTCACCGGGCGGCTGCTACCCGGGCGGAATGGCCGTCGGTGCTCACGCTCAGGGTCGGGTGAGAGGGAGAGGGCCACGCGAGAACGAGGAGCCAGCCAGCCGCCCCGGGCGACGCGGGTCCTAGCTGGGTTAGCTCCCAGTCCCTTGTAGGGAGCCCGAGAATGCGAGGTTCGGTTGAGCTGCGGGCACTGCCGAGACGGGACGGATGTGCTGCTCCAGTTCGTTGAGCAGCGGGTGCACGTCGTACAGATGAAACTGCCTGACGACGTCTTGAACCGGCCACCCGCGCGAAGCGCTAAGAACCTCGATGCCAACGGCTTCGCCCTTATAGTCGACGTCGACAAGACAGCCGTTCGTTACTTCAAGAGTACGAGCGACGGCTTCGGAGCGCAGCCGTACGTACAGGTCATCCGTATCGGCTTCGTACGTGTATTCCATCGTCAAGTTCCTCGCTCCTCAGGCCAGGCTACCGTTCGCACGAGGCTCCGGTCGGCAGGCTGGAGACAAACCTTGAGCATGCGCCCACCAACGGCATGCCCCAGTACCACACGGTGCCCGGTTCGCCAGGACTCTCTTGTACAGCACGTCTGAGAGCGTTGTCAACGTCCGCTTCCGTTACACCTCGTTCGGCCATCCGTTGCCGTGCATGGCGGGTGTACTTCACTGGCGAAGTTACGCCTTAGGGTTGTTCGGAGGCTCCGCGGGAGGCCGGCCTCTGGACGCTCGGCGGCGGCACGAACCGTACAGGCAGCGATTTGAGACTGGAGTCGTTTACCAGTACCTCGATTGAGTACTCCCCGAAGGCGGGGAACGCCACAGGGAACCGGATTTGGGTCATGGCGTTCACCTTCCACCCGGCCGGGAGGCCGGCCAGGGGAACCTCAGCCACAATGATCCCAGTGATGCTGGCCAACCGCTGACCGTCGACCCCCTGGACGATTACCTCGATGCGATGCGGCCGCCCGCATTCACCTTGCGTGAAAAGGAACCGCAGAGCAACCGAGACCGTTTGGACCGAGCGCTCTTCCCCTGACAACGTGTCCCATCCACCGGCGAGGACGTACATGAGGTTGTCCGCCACCCGGGCAGCCTCGCACAGGATGGCAAAATCCAGTTCCGGCACCAGGCGAGGACGTTAGCCGAGGTAGATGGGCCGTGGTGCGGCGATCCGCTGACGCTGCCCTGCGCACACCCCCCGAGGAGCCGGTTGGGCGAACGTCTCTATGGGGCCATTAGGGGGCTTCTCCGGGGACGTTACGGCTGTCGGGACGCCGGCCGGCCCATAATCCCCTGGTCAGACCCCTGACGCCGGCCAGGATCGACCGGGAAGGCCCTCCCAAACCGGGACCGCGGCCGTAGCGGAGCCCTGGGGGCCGTCCAACACGCCTGTCATTCGCCAGGTGCGCCCTCGTCGGCTATCCGGACCTACATCAAGCAGTTTCCGGGCACCCAGCAGCCCCGACCGCCGGCGGCGTTAGTGGCCCCTTCGGCCGGGCCCCATGTCACGAGACCGTCACAGACCGTCACAGACCGTCACGAAACTGACGAACGTGATCGCGCTGAGGGCACTTTCACCAGAATGCCGGCCATTTTTATCGTTCAAAGCTGGTGAAAGTGTGCTATCCGGATCTACGTCCAGCAGTTTCCGGGCAGCCAGGTCGCCCCGGGCTGGCGCAAAGCGGCTCCCGGCTGGCGCAAAGCGGCTCCGGGCTGGCCAAACAAGCCCCGGGCGCGTCCGCCGGCCCCGCGCCGGCCAGCAGTTCAGGCGCCGGCGCCCTTCACCGCCTCGATGAGCTTCGGCAGCACCTCGTGGACGTCAGCCACGATGGCGAGGTCGGCGGCCTTCATCATGGGAGCCTCGGGGTCGCTGTTGACGGCGATGATGCAGCCGGCGCCCTTCATGCCCACCAGGTGCTGGGTCGCCCCCGAGATCCCGAACGCCAAGTACACCTCGGGCTTCACGGTCCTCCCCGTCTGGCCGACCTGGTAGGCATAAGGCGCCCAGCCGGCGTCGACGACCGCCCGGGTGGCGCCGGGCGCCCCGCCGAGCAGCCGGGCGAGCTCCTCTATGAGCTCGTACTGCTCCGGGGAACCTAGCCCGCGGCCCCCCGACACGACGACCCTGGCGTCCTCCAGGCTCGGGCCCTGGCGCTCGCCGGCGTGACGTGCGACCACGCGCGCTGCATCGGTGTGCCCTGGTTCGGGGGCCGTCACGCGTACCACCTCCGGGGTGGCGCCGGCCACGGGCTCGCCGGCCTTGAACGCCTTGGCCGTCACCAGGAAGATCCCCGGCGGTGCGCCCGTGTAGCGGGCGCGGGCGACCATCGCCCCGCCAAAGAGCATGTGCGAGCTCACGAGAGCCCCGTCGCCGGCCAGCTCCAGGCCCACCACGTTGGCGAGCACTGGGCGGTCGAGGCGAGCAGACAGGCGGCCGGCGATATCCCGGCCGTCGTAGGTCGCCGGCCCGAGCACCGCACCCGGCTCCTCCTCCGCCACCGCGTCCGCCACCACCGCCGCCACCCTGGCACCGGCCAGGCTGTCCCCCAGGCTCCCGAGATCCCACACCTTGCTCACGCCGTGCCCGGCGAGCTGCGCCGGCACCCCCCCGGTACCGTCACCCCCACGACCGTCACCCGTACCGTCACCCCCACGACCGTCACCGGTACCGTCACCCCCACGACCGTCACCGGTACCGTCACCCCCACGACCGTCACCCCCAGGACCGGCGCTCCAGGTAAAGGCGGTCACTTGGCCGGCGATGCTTCGGGCCGCGGCGCAAAGCTCGAGCGCGTGGCTGGTCGCGGCACCGTCACGCTGCTCGGCGATGACGAACACCTTGTCGAGGACGGCCATCGAACTAGAGCACGCCCCGCTTCTCGAGCAGTTCCACGATGAGCTCGTGACCGCGGCCGTCGCCGGCGACCACCGTCCCCCCGGAACGGTGCTCGGCCTCCTCGAGGGAGATGACCTCCTGGCGCGCCCCCGCCCTCCCGACCGTGCTCGGGTCGATGCCGAGGTCAGTGAGGGCGAGGATCTCGACCGGCTTGGACTTGGCGCTCATGATGCCCTTGAGCGACGGGTAGCGGACTTCCACCGCGCCGGCCGTCACCGTGAGCACCGCCGGCAACGGGCACTCGACTTCTTCGGAGCCGAAATCGGTC
>DAHWQF010000442.1 GCA_027334785.1 Acidimicrobiaceae bacterium | reverse complement strand
CATGAGGGGCCCCCAAAGCGCGTAGGTTGGAGACGCCCCGCCACACAAGTAGATCTCGCCTGGATGGAGGTCGTCGAGGGCCGTCAGCATCAGCCCGAAAGGCTGGCGCTCTGCCAGGTGAGACACCTCGGGTCCCGCACAGTCTGCCTCCAAAACTGGCATGGCGCGCCCCACCATCGTTGTCTGTTTGTCCAGCGGCCTAATTTCTTGGGGGCAGGAACTGCTGCGTCATGCCCCCGGCATCGAGGACATCGCCCAGCACGGCGGTGAATAGTTCCCGTCTGATAGTTTGAAGGATCTCTTCCCACGGGTCCATTATTCGTGGGCACGGGTCCACTTCATCGATGCGGCTCCCCCCGATGATATCTCATCAAGGCAATCTGTGCACGGCCCCTCGCCGATCGCATCAGGGCCCCGTTTGAGGCGAGGGATGGATCGGCCCACGCGAATCTGTCCCAGGGGAAGGAGTGGTGGTCAAGTATAGCGAGGCGCGCTGGCCACGGTGTGTCTGGGTACACGACAACGAACCCGATGCTCAATTCGGCGCTGCCGCGGAAAGCACCCGTGCTGGCCTCAAGTGTAGACGGTGAGGGCCAGACGGAAGGCCTGTCATTGAGAACAGGACGGACTCGTGATAGCGCCCAGCGGACGAAGTGTCAACCCCTTCGCGCACCAGCTCGCCGTCAAGCCATACGTCTGCAAGACCCCCGTTGGCGGAGCGCGAAGCGACCCACTCGATACCGCTCCCAACGAACGAGATAATCGCTTCAGAGCCAGGAAATGTCATCGGGCAGGACTACCGGGCGAAGGAAGGGGCCGGTCTCGCCGCCCACCTCGCGAGCCGCCACGCACAAGCAAAGCTCGATGTCGGTGCCGGCCGCTTCCAGGCGGGGCGGGAAGGTGTCGCACCAGCCGTCCTCGGCTGAAAGCAGTAGCACCGGGGCGGGGGGCGGTCGCCTCGTCCTGCCACCCAGAGCCTGTGGCCACCCGGGCGCCCAAGTCGAGGGTCAGCGTCGACTTGGCCGTAGCCGGGTCTACGGTGCTCCCTGAGGTCAATGGCGAACGGCACCACCGTTTGGTTCGCGGCGCCATGCACGGCGGTCGTCGGTCTCTTGGCCCAGGAAAAGGCCTCTTCGTCGTGGCTACGCAGTGTTCCATCCTCGGAAAACCCGAGTGTGCCGCTCAGGAACTGCCCATCCGCCGTGATCAGCCAGTCAGCGGCGACGAACTCCTTAAGTGGCGAGCACCCGCATATCCTCTTGGAACGGCCCCATGTCCAAGCTGTTCTCGAACCCACGCCGGCTGATCCGACAGAACTCAACGGTGGCCATTGGCGCCTGCGCTACATACCTGATACCCGATGGCCCCACGCAGATCAGCAACGAAGTGCGCCGTCTTCAACTGGGGTCCCGAACGCAAGCATTGGTGCTGACTTGACAAAGCCAGGGCTTACCCGGGTGGTGTTGACGCCGCGGCTCTGTTTACTAAAGGCCTCAGCAGGGCGCTACAACCAAGAGTGCTTCGATGAGGCACTGAAGGAGTCTTGTACGCACTCCGTAGCCAACCCACCCTCGGTGACCAGCCCTCATGGCCTAACGGTGGCGCCTCAGAGAGGCACATATCCCTGCCACACCAACCTGAAGCCCATAACCGTCGCGCCAGGGTTGAGGTCGGCACAACCATTCCTTTGAGGCGAACCCAACTCCTTTTAGCCTTTGGCAGTCTATGTATTTTGCGTACTCGCCCTTGCGCAGCGCCGCAGTGGTCTCCTACTGTAAGCGTTCGCCTGCTACACCCAGTGGCCTTGACTTGACGGACTCCGTAGGAGTAGGCCTATTTTGAGCTGTGTAGGGCCTGTGCCAGAGGACTGAGGCTACTGGCGTGGGCCGAGGGAGAGGAGGCCCAGATGCTCGTTGGCATCGCCGTTATTGCCGCGTGCCTGTTGGTGGGGTACGCCGTCCGTAAGAGGCTCTTCTGGCGCAGCGCCGCCACGGTGATGGCGTCGGCCGCCCTCATGGTCCCCCTCACAGCTTTGTCCGCTCCGGTAGCGTCTGCTTCGATCGGCCCCCCGTCGTGCTGGCAGCACACGCCTCCCCTCCCTCGCTGCCAAACGCCGGCGGGGCGGTCATCGTCGTCGGCAGGGTCCGTGACGCCACGACCTGCCGGCTGGCAGTCCTGGGCGACCACGGGGTCAAGATCGCGCTCCCCAAGCCGGTCAACTGCGCAGACGGTTCCTACCGAGCCCAAGTCGGGCTGGGGCCGGACCTCGGCCAGCCGCCCGTAGTCGTGAAGCTGGGGCTCTTCGCCGGCTCCGCGCGCGGTGTCTTCTACGTTGTCGTGGCGGGGAACACGGCTCACCCGGCGATCCTGTCGGCCAGGGCCCACCCCTGGGAGCTGCCGGCCAAAGGTGGCTGGACTTTGGTCATCGGCCACACTCGCGACGCCAAGACCTGCCACCTCGTGGCGCTCGGCTGGAAGCACCCCGTGCTGCCGTCACAGGACTGCTCGTCAGGCACGTTCGTTGAGAAGCTGTGGCTTTCCCCGAACAACGAGCACGTCGCCAAGTCGCAGGCCTTCGAGCTCGTGGCTACGGGCGGTGCCACCGCCAGCGGGAAGTTCTTCGTCCGGCTCGCTGCCGCCCCGGTCCCACCACCTCCACCGCCTACGACGGCCGCGCCCGTGACGACCACGACAGCGCCCCCTATCGTCGTCAGTAGCCCGCCGCCGGCTTTTGTGCTCCCGCCGCCAGTGGTGACGCCGCCGGTGACCACGACGTCATCGACAACAACGACGACGGCTCCTATGACCACCACGTCGACGACTACTACGACTAGTCCTACGACAACCACGTCATCGACCACGACGACGACAGTGGCGCCGACCACCACATCGTCGACCAATACGACGACAACGGTGCCGTCAACGACCACTACGTCTTCGACGACTACGACGACAGTGGCGCCGACCACGACAACAACAGCTGTCAACCCAAACCAGTACGTCCAGTCGGAAACATCATCCAACTGGTCGGGTTATGTGATGACAGGGAGCCAGCCGTACACCTATATCCAGGGGACGTTCACGGTCCCCTCACTAACAACAAGTGAGACGTGCGACTCTTATATGGCAGAGTGGGTTGGAATAGACGGCTCGGGACTCACTGGAGGCCCGGGTGACCAAGACCTTATCCAAGCAGGCATCAATGAGAGTGCAACAAACCTTTCCGATGGCTCTTGTGCCGCCCCGAACAATTTCTACATCTCAGTTTGGTGGGAGATTTTGCCTCAATACTCGACCCAAGTTCTGATCCCCTCTTGGGGCAACGGGAACCCGACCACGGATATAAGCCCCGGCAACCAAATCACCGTGACAATCGGTCAGGTCAGTTCTAGCGATTGCACTTCGTTGCCGTCTGGTTATTCATGCTGGGGCATCGAAGTCCAAGACACGACATCTGGCGAAGTCTTCATCACCGACCAGCCCTACGACGGGCCG
>DAHWQF010000441.1 GCA_027334785.1 Acidimicrobiaceae bacterium | reverse complement strand
CGGCCCACCTCGATCGCCCTACTGAGCAGTATGAAGGCGAAGAGGCTCCCCGAGAGGGCGGCCAGGCCCCAGCGCCAGCTGATGTGGCCGGCGGCGACTATGAGCAACATGGCGAGCGAAGCGGGGATGAGCTTTTTCCAGCCGAGGTCCATGAGCTGGTCGTAACGCAACCGCGGCAGGGTGGCCCGGATCCACACGTAGACATAAAGGACGGCCAGCACCTTGATCACGAACCAGAGCGGGCCGATCGTGTGCCAATAGGGCCCATCGGGCCCGCCGAGGAAGAGCGTAACGAAAAAGGCGGCATTGGTGACGAGGGCGGCGTACTCGGCCAGGTAGAAAAGCATGAAGCCGACGGAGGAGTACTCCATGTTGTACCCTCCGGCCAGCTCCTCTTCCGCCTCGACGAGGTCGAAGGGCGGTCGCGTCATTTCCGCCGTTATGGCGACGAAGAAGATGGCCGCGGGCAAGCCGTAGGCGCGGAACACGTTCCAGTGGTAGAGGACGCCCCCGTGCTGGGCGGCCACGATGGCGCTGGTGTGGAGCGAGCCCGTCAACACGACGACCGTCGCCACAGTGAGCCCGAGGGCGGCTTCATAGGAGATCATCTGGGCGGTCGCCCGGACTGCGCCGATCAAGGGGTACTTGGAGGCAGACGCCCAACCGGCCAGCATCACCCCGTAGACCGAGATCGACGAGGCCATGAGCATGACGAGTATCCCCCAGGGCGGGTCCGCCAGCTGTAGCCGGGTCGTGTAACCGGCGACGGTGACCGTGTCTCCGATGGGGATGACCGAAAAGGACACCATAACGGGGACCATCGCGATCACGGGAGCAGCCCGGTACAACCACCGGTCTGCGCCCGCAGGCAGGAGCGCCTCCTTGAAAAAAAGCTTGAGGCCGTCAGCGAGCGATTGGAGCCAGCCCTTCGGCCCGGCGCGGTTGGGCCCCCAGCGATTACCCAAGTAGGCAACGGCCTTGCGCTCGTACATGACCATGAAGAGGACCCCGACCATGATGATGGCGAACACGGCCACCAGCTTCACGAGCTCGATTATCCAGACCCCGAGAGTGATGCCCTTGGCGAAGACGGGGTCCCCGTTGTAGGAGGCGGCGGCGACAGCGACGAGCATCAGGAGCGGGCCTCCAAGACCTCGACGCTGACCTCGGTCCAGTCCGAGGCCGCGTCGACCAGCCCGGCCACGGCCCCGCCCGGGACGTTGAACGGCACGACGGCGGTGCCCGGCAGGACCCCTCTATCTGCGACGACCGGGGCGACGAGGCTGCCTCTCCTCGAGACGAGCCGCACGGCACCACCGCCGGCCGCTCCCAAACGGGCCAGGTCGTCGGGGTGGAGGGCGACGCTTAGCGGCGGGTGGAGCTCTCTCACAGAAGGAGACTCTTGCACAAGGGTGCCCCCGTCCCACATCGGTCGGCGAGTGACGAGCCGCAGCGTAGGCGCGCCCCCAGGTGAAGCGCCCGCTGCGGCCCTGCGGGCCGGCGCCGGCAAGCCGCTCGTACCTGCGGCCTCGAGGTCGCCGAGGCTAATGCGCCGCGGTGGAGGGGGCGCCGGGGCGGTCTCGGTGAGGACCGGCCTTGTGCCCAGGGGCCGGAGCAGCTCCAAACCGAGCTCCGCAGGCGGCGCGGGGTGCAGCTCTGCTGACGAAATGCCGTGCGCCGCCATCGGGTCGAGCGGGGAAACCACGGCCGGGACGACCTCGGCCCCGGCGGTACCGACAACCACCCCGTCGCGGCCCCGGTAGGACATGAGAAGGTCCGGCTCCACCGCTGCGTGCAAAGGCGAAACCCGGCGGATCTCAGCCCAAATGCCCTCGAGGGAACTAGCCCCGATGTCCCGCCCCAGCCTAGTGGCGATCTCGGCCGCGATCATCCAGTCCGGCCGGGCAGTGCCCGGCGCCGTGACCTTCTGGCCGAGCCAGCTGACACGGCCCTCGATATTGGTGAAGGTTCCCCTGCGTTCGGTGTAGACAGCAGCTGGGAGCACGACGTCGGCGTACGCGGTGCTGGCGTTTTCGAAGGCGTCCACCGCCACGACAAAGTGCGCCTTTTCGAGAGCCTGTTGGGCGAGGGCCCGGTCGGGGCAATCAGAAACCGGGTCGGCGCCGAGGAGGACGAGCACGTCCATGCGCCCGGCTGCGGCCCGGTCGAGCATGCCCAAAGTGGAAAGGCCCGGTTGCGCCGGCACGAAACCCCAGTGGTGCTCGTACCACTCCCGTCCCTCGGCGAGGCCGACCCGCCCCGGCAGGAGCCCGGGCGCGAGCCCGAAGTCGATGGCCCCGTGCACGTTGGCGCGCCGGAGGGCGAGCAGGAAGGAGGCGCCGGGCAGTTCGGCGAGGGCCAGGGCCGCCTGGGCCGCACCACCGGCCGACTCGGAGAGAGAAGGCCGGCCCAGCACGACCACGAGGTGGGGCGCGCCCGCGACCAGCACCCGGGCGGCGTTGACCTCGGCGGCCGGCACGCCGGCCACGTCGGCCGCGACCTCCTCGGCACCCGAGAGGGCTTTGGCCAGCGCGGCGAGCTCGCCTGGCCGGTAGCGCAGGCTCGCCGCGCACAGGCCGGTGAGCCCCGTCGTGGCGGGGGAAACCTCGAGGAGCTTGGTGCCGCCCTCGCGCGCGGCGTGCCGAAGGCGCAGGTAGAGAACGGGCAGTTCTTCTTTTATATCGGGCGCGACGAGCAACACGAGGGGGGCACTGCAGGCCTCGTCTATGGTCGCCCGGGGGAGCCCGGCCACGAGGTCAGCGGGCAGTCCGTCGCCGAGCTGGGCATCGACATTGTCGGTGGCTAAGACCGAGCGCGCCAGCTTGGACCACACGTAGGCGTCCTCGTTGGGCAGCCTCGCCCCACCGATCACACCGATCCTGTCCCCCCTGGCCTCGGCCAAGCGGGTAACGACCTCGGAGAGAGCGTCAGACCAACTCACCTCGGCGAGCGGGGCTCGAGCACCGCTCGAGTTGGCTGCCGCGCCGTTGCCGGCCGGCGCCGCCCGGCGGGCCAGCGGGTACGACAAGCGGCGTGGGCTGTTCAAGGCCTCGAACAAGAAACGCCCCTTGTCGCACAACCATCCCCAGTTGACGGGGTCGCTGTCGACGCCCAGGAAGCGCACTACCTCGCCGGCGCTCGACTGGGCCGCTACCCGGCAGCCGAGGGCACACATCGTGCAGGTGGTCTCGACCTGTTGGAGGTCCCACGGCCTCGCCTTGAAGCGGTAGGGCTTGGCCAGGAGCGCCCCTACGGGGCAAATCTGCACGACGTTGCCACTGAAGATGGAGTTGTACGGTTGGCCAGGGTAGTTGGCCACCTCGGTCGCGTCGCTCCTCCCGGCGAGGTCTATGCCGGGCTCGCCGGCGACCTCCTCTGCAAAGCGAGTGCAGCGGGCACATTGGATACAGCGCTCCCGGTCGATGAGCACAAGCGACGAGACCGGGACGGGCTTTTCCCAGTGGCGTTTTTCCTCGACGAAGCGGGTCTCGCCCG
>DAHWQF010000440.1 GCA_027334785.1 Acidimicrobiaceae bacterium | reverse complement strand
GCCGCGCTCGCATGCGAGATGACTGCAGCCGGTCCGACTGCAAGCGCAGCCGCCAGGACGGCTTCCCATTGAGAAGGCGCGGCGCCGGCGAGCGCGTAGACACCCCGCCGGACCCGTCTTATCTCGCCGGCCAGCTCTGCCCGGACCAGGTCGGTGTATGCGATACCGGCGTAACGAGCCTCGCTCGCCGAAAAAAGGCCACGGTGCTCCGCGGCGACACCTTGCACTGCTCTGCGTGCCTCCTTGTTCACGCCTCAATTGAAGCGGTGCCCTGAGACGGCGAGCGGGGTCCGAGTCTGCAAGCTGGGGACGGTCCCCTTGGTTGAGGGCTAGTCGCTAAGGCTAAGCGCCCCGGGCTTGGCGCGCCGAGGCCAGAAAAGCTACCACGTCGGCCCGCGACCGAGTGCGCCTCATAGGGGGCAGGGCGTCGACGAGCTCCCACCGGTAAGGGGCTTTGCCGAGGCGCCGGTCGAGGACGGCGACCACCCCCAGGTCGAGGCGGGAACGCACCAGGCGGCCGGCCCCCTGGGCCAGCAGGGTGGCCGCCCGCGGGAGGTCGATCAGCGCGAACGCCCTCGGGCCAAGGGCGGAACGCCGGGCCGAAAGTAGTGGGTCGTCGGGCCTCGGGAACGGCAAACGGTCTATCGTGACGAGCGACAGCGCCGGCCCGGGCACGTCCACCCCCTGCCAGAAACCCATGGTCGCAAACAGGCACGAATGTTCGTCCGAACTAAACTCGGCCACGAGCTTGGGCTTTGGCAGTTCCCCCTGTGCCAGCACCCTCCACGGCACCTTGTTGCGCACCACCTCCGCAGCAGCGCGCATGGCCCGCCAGCTCGTAAACAGAGCGAGCGCCCGCCCTTCGGAAGCTTCGATCAGCGCCACCAGCTCTTCGTGCATGGCGGCTTCGTAACCGGCCGACCGGGGGTCGGGCAGGTGCAAAGGGCAATAGAGCAAGGCTTGTTCCCCGTAGCTGAACGGGCTCCCCACGTCCCGTTGCTCGAAACTGCCCGGCGCCAGCCCGAGCCTCTCCCCTAAACGGGGAGGGATGGTAGCGCTCGTCAGTACGGCTGTGGGGGCGTGTTCGGCCGACCAGAGCTTCCCGGCGAGAGCCGCCCCGACATCTATCGGCGCGACCCGAACCACCGGTGCATTTTCCGGGCCTTCCACCCACGCCAGTCGTCCTTCCGACAGCTCCAGCAACGCATTGAGGTCATCGAGGAGGTGCGAAGCGGCCTTTTGCGCCCGCTGGCGGGCGGCGCCGGCGTCGGCGGCCGAGCGGCCCGACCGGCTTGGGCCCCTTTCCTCCGAGCCGCGAGCGCGCCCACCGGTACCGACGGCATTGTCGCCCCCCTGACCAGAAGCGCGCTGGAGCTTGCGCAGCTCCTCCGAGAGCCCTCCCACCCGTTCGCGCGCCAGGGCGAGGACCGCGGCCAGGTCCTGGTCGAGCGGCCTCGCCAACGCCTTGTCCCGGTGGACGCGAAGCACGCCGGCCAGGGATGAAGACATGTCCTCTACGGGGCCGGCCACGGCCGGCGAGACGCCCGCCGTGCGAGCGAGGCGCGCCAGCGCCACCAAGCGCGCTCCGCCCACCTCGAAGCCAAAGGCAGCCGAGACGATGTCCTCGAGCTCGTGCGCCTCATCGAAGACCACGAGAGCGTGCTGGGGCAGGATCGCCGCCTCCTCCAAAGCGAGCGAAGTGGCATAAAGGTGCGTGTTCACCACCACGACGTCGGCCTCGCCGGCGCGCTTCCTGGCGAGCTCGGCAAAGCACTCGCCGCCCGAAGGACATTCGCTCGCCCCAGGGCACTCGCGCCAGCCCGTGCTCACTTGGGCCCAGGCCAGGTCGCTTGGTTCGAAGGAAAGCTCGGCCCTGTCGCCTGTCTTGGGGCCGGCAGTGCCACCCCTTCGGCTACGGCCCCGGGCGCCTTCGCCGCGGCCCCACTCCACCAGCCTCCAGACCTCCTTAGCCAGAGCGGTTTGTGCCTCCCGCCCGGGCGCCTCGAGCGCGAGTTGCTGGCCGGCGCCGGCCAGTTCCTCCACGCGCTGGCGGCAGATGTAGTTGGCACGACCCTTGAGCACGGCGAACCTCAGGTGGTCTCGGGTACTGCCTGCGACGATGGGCAGGTCCTTGCCGGCCAACTGGTCCTGCAAGGCTTTCGTAGCCGTGGAAACCACCACCCTCGCCCCAAGACATAGCGCCGGCACCAGGTAAGCGAGGCTCTTGCCGGTCCCCGTCCCCGCCCTCACTATGAGGTGGCGTTCGTCCTCAATCGCACGCGCCACCGCCAGGGCCATCGCTCGCTGCTGCGGGCGGTCCTCGCGAGAGGGCAGGCCGGCGGTGGCACGGCCGAGCGCCACCAGCACCTCCTTCTCGGCCTTGTCTCTCGGGCCTTCCCCGTTCCTCGGGCCCCTCGGGGCACCTGGCGCGCTCGCTTCGTCTGGCACGCTGGCTTCGCCTGACGCACTCGCCGGCGCCGACGCCGCTTTCACCGCTGACCGCCGGCGTTCAGGCCCGTTTGTAAGCCCTCGTGGCCAGGGGCACGAAGACGAGCAGGGCACCGAGCGCCCACGCCAAGCTCTGCCAGAGCGCCGAACCGAGGGTCTGGCCCACGGCCACTTGCACCTTGTCCCCCAAAGCGAGGATGCGCAGGGCGTTGATCACGACGGTGAAGGGCTGGTGGCGGGCAAAACCCTGCAGCCACGAGGGCATAGACGCGATAGGTACAAAAGCGGAAGACACGAAAGTGAGCGGGAACACCCATATGAGCCCGAAGGCCTGCACCGCCTCCTCGTCTTTCACCGCCAAGCCAATGAGCGCGGACACGCTGCACACGCTGAGGCCGAGCAAGGTGGCCAGTAAGACCATGCCAACTGCACCAGCAACGCCCCCGTTGAAGCGGAACCCCACCGCGTAGCCGACGCCCACCATCACCAACACAGTTACAAGGAGGCGGAGGGTGTCGGCCACCAACCGGCCGGCCAAGAAGGCGACCCGAGCGGTCGGCATGCTCTTTATCCTGTCCACACCTCCCCGCTGCAACTCGCGCGCCAACCCGATCGCAGTGCTGAAGGAAGCAAATCCCGCCGTCTGGCCGATCACCCCCGGGATCAGGTAGTCCACGTAGCCGCCCGGCACCGGTACATGGATCGCGCCGCCGAACACGTAGCGGAACAGCAGCGTGAACATCACGGGCTGCACCACTGTAAAGAAGATGTACGCCGGCACCCTGAACCAGACGATGAGGTTGCGCTTGGTGATCACGAGCGTGTCCTCGAAGGCCCATCTCACCCGCCGGGCGACGCTTGGTTCGGGCGGCACGCCGCCGGCCTCCCACGCTGTGGTGATACCAGCCTGCGTGCCGACGCCAACTTGGGCCGCTTCCATCAGATGCCTCCTCTGTCGCGGCCCCTGTCACGGCGCCTGGGCCTGCTGGTGGCAGCGCCGTTGGCCGCTGCCTCTTCGGCCGCGTGACCTGTCAAGGACATGAACACGTCGT
>DAHWQF010000043.1 GCA_027334785.1 Acidimicrobiaceae bacterium | reverse complement strand
CTGTCGGCCAGGTTCGACCATCTCGCTGAGGGCGGCGCACGTACCGACAGCGACCCGTCCGGCCCGACGAACGCTGCGTGGTCGTCGAACTGGGCCGGCACCAGCAATGCACTGGAGGCCGATTTCATGTGGATGTACGCCGACGGCTACTCCAAGAGCGGCTCGTACAACCTGGACTGCAAGACGCCTGTGTCCAGCGGGTGTTGGGGCCACCGCCAGGACATCCTGGGCGACTACGGCTCGCAGACCGAGATGGGCGCAGCCGTGTACGGGGCCAACTCGGCAGCCCAGCTCTTCGTACTTGCTACTTGACGCCTCCCCGCCCTGAACGGCGGGGATTCCTTACCCTTGCCCAAGGTCATGCTGCTACCTCAGGTTTGAGGTCGGTTCCTGCTTCTTCCAGGGACAAGCCCTGGGTTTCCCCTTGTGCCCCCACGAGGAGGGTCTTACCTAGGGTCAGACAGGCGTTTAGAGCCTCCGGTCGTCCCCCGGCGGCTTGCAGCAGTTTCAGACCTTCGGCCAGGATGTTCCTGGCGGCGTTGACGTCCCTGTCGTGGGACGCTCCGCAGTTGGTGCAGGTCCAGTACCTCACCTTGAGGCCGGCCCTGCCCCTTGGCCCGGTACGGGCATGGCAGTTCGAGCAGAGCTGCGTTGAGGGGAAGGAACGAGGGAGGGAGATGACGTACCTGCCTCTCCTCTCCCCGAGGTCGGCGATAATCCGGAGGAGCATCCCGAGCCCGGTGTCGTAGAAGGCACGGTTGATGCCGGCCTTGTAGCAGGCACCGTTGGGGAGGTACTTACCGGGGTGCTCGGGGTCGGGTTTGGGCTTGGGCCTACAGGCCATCTTCTGGGGCTCCAGTCCCTCGGTGAAGATGACCGAGTGCTGGTCGACCACCATGTTGGCCACCTGCCAGACGTAGTCGGCCCTGGCGTCTGCGGCCCGGGAGTGGAGACGGGCCACCTTCTGGTGGGCCTTGTCCCTGTTCTTGGACCCCTTCTGTTTCCGCGACAGGGACCTCTGTGACCTCCGGAGAGCTTTCATGCGCCGGCGCAGGTGCTTGGCGGCCTCCAGTTTGGTGGCCTTCTCGGAGAAACTGCCGTCCTCGGCTTCCTCCCGCGAGAACAGAGTGGCGAAGGTCTTGAGCCCTACGTCAATACCACAGGGGGCCAGCCCTTCTACCAGTACCCCCTGCCCCTTCTTCACCCTCACGACGAAACTGAAGAAGTACCTCCCATCAGGCTCCCTGATAACTGTGACCGATGAGGCCTCGGAGGGCAGGGGGCGGGAGAGCACGAAGGGCACCCAACCAACCCTGGGCAGATATAGCCGTGCTGCCCTGGGGCCAGTTACTTTCACCTTGAACTTGGCTGCCTTGGTGTACCTGGCTGTGCGCCTCCCCGAGAACTTCTTCCTCTTGGGGAACCCCACCTTCTTCCCCTTGCGCTTGCCGGCACGGGAGCTAAAGAAGTTGTCGTAGGCCCTCTGGGCGTCCATCAGGGCCTGCTGGAGAGGGACGGGGGAAACCTCGGAGAGCCACGCCCTCTCCTCGGTTTTCTTGGCCTCGGTTATGAGCCTGTTCGCCAGTTCGTTGTAGGAAGGGCTCGGCTCCCCGGCCTTGTAGGCTTCTTGCCTGGCCCTCAGGTAGTCGTTGTGGGCCACGATGCAGGACCCGAGCGCCTTGTTGAGGGCCACCTTCTCCACCTTGGCCGGGTAGGCGCGGTAGTTGTACCGTACGACGTCCTCGTCGCCGGCGACCTCGGTCTTGGTGAAGGGGTTCCGCCTTCTCGGCTTGACAGCCCCGGCCTTCGTCGTCACGGCTTTCATTATATACTATTGGTCAGTGGCTCGCGTAAATGACCTCCGTGCCGGTAGACATTGCGTCTTTCTACTCCATGCTCACTTGGTCTTTGTGACCAAGTACCGGCACGACGTCTTCAGGGCAAATCACTTGGACCGGATGGCTGAGGTGATGGCGGCGGTGTGCCAGGACTTCGGCTGCACCCTCGTCGAGTTCAACGGGGAGGCCGACCATGTGCACCTGCTCGTCAACTTCCCTCCGACGGTGGCCCTTTCTCGTTTAGTGAACAGCCTGAAGGGCGTCTCCTCCCGTCGGCTCCGGGCTGAGTTCCCAGAACTTGCCCGGCACTATTTCAAGGCCAAGAGGTTGTGGTCAGAGTCCTACTTCGCCGGCTCGGTAGGGGGTGCACCTCTGTCTGTGCTCCGCCAGTACATCGAGTCCCAAGCCCGCCCCGGCAGGTGAACGGGCTCCTTGGGCCGTCTTGACGGCAATTCATCCCCGGCCTGAAGGCCGGGGTCCTCTTGCCGCGTAGTGGATAGCTGCGGCAGCAGTCGCTACGTAGTCCTCGCTCGTGAGGCTTCTCCCGGCGCCGCACGGCGCGACAAGGGCGCTGGCGCGAAGGCGCAGCGCCCTGACTGGCCGGCGCCTCGTGCGCCGGCTCTCCGATAGCCCGGTCGCCGGCCCAGGCGACGTGCCTGGCCACGGGGCCGTCTTCAATCCCGGCCTCTTGTGGCACGAGGGCCGTGCCCACCTGTTCGCCCGGGCCGTGCGCTCCGGCTACAGGCGCAACACCGGGCCCGGCGACCGTTTCACCGACTACTCCTCCGACATCGTCGTGCTCACGTCCGTCAACGGCCTCTCCTACCGTTTCGCGTACGTCCTCGCCGAGGCCGGCACGGACGGGGCTGACTGTTTCGAGGACCCGCGCGTCCAGCGCGTGGCAACGCCGGCTGGGCAGGAGCTCGTCATGACCTACACGTACCTGCCGCCTGTGTCTCGTAGGCGCAGTGGGGAGCCTTGGCACGTCGGCGCCCACAAGCTCATCTGGGGCAACGGGCGGTTCTGGCTGGAGGGCCACAGCCGCATCCTCGGCCCGAAGGACGTCGAGGACAAGGACTGCGTCGTCTTCGCACTCGCGGGCGGCGAGATTGCCCTCGTGCACCGCGTCCACCCCAACGCCCAGTTGGCGGTGTTCTGTGACTTCGACCACCTTTGGCGGGCAAACGAGCGCTATTGGGCCGGCCACATGGCCAATCTGGCCTCGCGCACGCTGCTCACCCCTGCCCCCGGTGCATTGGGGATCGGGGCCGGCGCCCCACCGGTCGAGACGAGCCGGGGCTTGCTCATGTTCTTCCACGAGAGGGGCGTCGACGGTGCCTACACGATGAACCTGGCGTTGCTCGACCGTTTCACCGGGGAAGTGATCTCTCGCCTCCCGTACCCGCTGCTCGCTCCCGAGCTCGACTGGGAGCGCCACGGCGACGTCGACAACGTCGTGTTCGTACAAGGCGCCCACCGTTCAGGCGACGAGATCTACCTGGTCTACGGCGCCGCCGATCGTTACGTAGGGGCAGCCACCGCATCTGTGGGCGAGCTGCTCGCCGCCCTCGCCGCCGCCGACTGAACAGCTGGGCTCCCTTCACCGTTGCTACATAGTCCTCGCGCGTGGCGCCTCTGCGACATAAGCCAGGCCAGCCGTCCCAGTACACAGCATGACCCTCGCCCAACCACGACGGCCCGCCGGGGTGCCGACCGGCGGCCAGTGGGCCCCGGCCCACCACGACGAACCCGACGGCGTCTGCCTCGGGCCTGTCGGCCTCGACGAAGTCGACGAGATAGTCCCGCAGGCCAACTCACCCGAGAAGGTCGTGCTCACCGTCGATGCCATTGCAGACGGCTGCTCGACGTCGAAGGAAATAGCCGACGCTCTCGGGGTCGACCAGCGCCAGGGCGCCTACTACGCCACCGCGGCGAGGAGCCTGGGGCTCGTCGACCACGCTGGCCCTGGGTGCTGGACGCTGACGCCCGAAGGGGTACGGGCGGCGCAGTCCGAGACGGAGGACCTGGTGGCGCTGCTCGATGCCTGCCTGGACAAGAACCCGCATGTCGCCGCCTACATAGACGAGGGTGAGGATGCCCTGGCCGAAGAGTGGTCGACTAGGGGGGACATCGGCCCCGAGACGATAGCGCGCCGCATCACGACCATCCGCTCCTGGGCGGAGTACAGGACATCCGACGACGCCACCCGGCTGGCCCGGCTCTCTGCTTGCCGCAAGGAAGTCAGTGACCGCCAGGTGTCGTTGCGCCCACTGAGGTTGGCGCAACGGGCCGCAAGGGCACGCCGCTCTGCCGCCCCCCAGCACGAGCACTGCCGGAGCTGCGGCATCGAACTGCCATACGCCAACACCACGGGCATCTGCGAAGACTGCCCCGGGCCGGCATAGGGGTAGACGTGACGGCTCCCTTTGGTCCTGCGCGCCCGTTCGTCAAATGGGTGGGCGGTAAGCGCTCGATAATCGAGCCGCTGCTGGCCCGCCTCCCAGCGCGCATGGACGCGTATTATGAGCCTTTCCTGGGCGGCGGCGCCGTGTTCTTTGCCCTCACTGGCGAGCACCGCGTGCGTTTCGCCCACCTCTCCGACGCTAACGAGCGCCTTGTGACCACCTACAAGGCGGTGCGCGATGACGTGGAGGCTGTCATCGCTCTCCTGCGCCGGCACGCCCGGCTGACGAGCAAGGAGCACTTCTACCGGGTGAGAGAGCGCCTCAACAGCGGGCGCCTCGACGAGGCCCAGACAGCGGCGGCGCTCATATACCTGAACAAGACTTGTTTCAACGGTGTATGGCGAGTAAACGGTGACGGCGCCTACAACGTCCCGTGGGGGCACCACAAGCGCCCCTACGTACCCGACGAGGACGGGCTGCGCGCTGCGTCAGTCGCCCTCGCCCATGCCACCATCTCGCACCGCGAGTTCGACGCGACGCCTGTCGACCCCGCCGGGTTCTATTACCTGGATCCACCTTACGACGCCACTTACGCCGGCTACAGCAAGGACGGCTTTGGCCCCGAGGCGCACGAGCGGCTCGCCGACTGGACCGAGAAGCTGGACGCGGCCGACGCCCACTGGCTGCTCTCCAACGCCGACACGCCCTTCGTCCGCCGGCTTTACGAAGGCCGGGCAATCGAGGTCGTCGAGTCGCGCCGGACTGTAAGCCGTTCCGCTGCCGGCCGGGGCACCGTGGGTGAACTGCTCATAGCGCCGGCCGCATGAGGCCTTAGGCATAGCGCTGCCATTGTGCCGAGTCAGGTGCCGGCGCAGGGCGGGTCGAGATAGTCGCGAACTTGTAGGGCGTCGCGCTGCCATTGTGACGGGTGTAGAAGACCCCGGTTGTGTCGATTCGTCGCGAACTTGTAGGGCGTCGCGCTGCCATTGTGACCCTTCTCCCCACTTTCTGTAGCAAAGGGGCCTGTGCGTTCCTGAGCACAAGCCCAGCGTACCGCTCTCGGTGGCGAGGAAAAGGGACTGGGGAGCCATCACCGGAAGCCCGGGCGTGCCGTCATTGCTTGTTAAGACCGATCGGGGACGCCCGCGTGCGCCCCAGATAACGCATCGGCGGGCCTACGAGGACGACGGTTGGTGCTCATGAACCGCCAGCTGCCAACACGATAAGGGCGAGCATGTCCCTGAGAGGCGGGCCCCACACTGTGCGCCCCTCGCTCATCACGTCAACAAGCAACATGCTGCCAGACAGGGCGAGCCGCCTCAGTCTCTCCTGTGACAGCCGCAAGGTCCGCAGATCACGATCGACAGCGCGATCGACGGAGAAGACCATCTCCACCATGAGCTTGTCGAGCTCGGCCTTCTCGCTTTCGGAAGCAAATGTCGGGTACACGACGAGGAGGTCGACGTCGGAGCCAGGGCCCTCTGTGCCACGAGCCACTGAACCGAAAATCGAGGCATGCAGAGGCTTGACTGCCGCCGAGCTGATCGCGCCTCGCAGGACGGACAGGACCACGTCGGCATCGCCGTTACGTGCGTCAACCGAGGTGATCTCAAGCGCGTACCCACAACAAGCAAGCAATCGCTCCGCTGTGCCCAGGCTCGGGCTGCGAGCGCCGGTCTCATAAGCGTGGACGGCGGCACGAGACGTCCCGGCGGCCCGCGCTAGAGCACTGACCGAGAGACCTGCATTTTCACGCGCTCGTTTCAAGCTGGGCCCGAACCGGTCCTCAATAGCCACAGGGGTAACCTCCAATCAAGCAGCTACATGGCCGAATATGCTAAGGGCCTAATAACGCCAGAGGAACGACAGCGATGCCGTCACGGCGCCGGAAGGCTTCGGGCCCAGTGGTGATGACTATGGAATCAAGAAGGTCGTCACCAAGGCGGTCACTGAGCCACACGAGGTGCCGGAGGTCGTGCTCGGTGGGGACTGCTCCAAGCTTTACCTCGATGCCGAGCACGCCGTCGTCTGTCTCGACGATCAAGTCGACCTCATGACGCCCGCTTTGTGTGCGCAAATGGTAAGTCCGGCCACCCTGTAGTTGCGCAAAAGTCCGCACACAGAGCGTGACGAGCGACTCGAACAGAGCGCCAAGGAGCGTGCCGTCACGAGGGACAGCAGCCTGCCCCTCCTGCCCTGAAATCAAATTGCGGCTGGTTTGCCCAAGAAGTCGCGCGGCGAGTGCTGGGTCCACTAGGTGGTGCTTGGGCGCGCCAGTAAGCCGGTCGAAGTGGTTCCGAGTCGGCAACCATGCCTCCACGGGATCGAGAACTCGAAGCGTCCGGAGGAAGTCTGAATAGGTTGCGGCAGTCACCTTAGTTGGTTTGCTGTCGATGCCACCGGTTGCTGCGTCTCGAACCCTCTCCCATGAGGCTGTCGTAGCTGTTGCTGCCGCGTACGCACGCATCCACGAACGTACTGCCGCCGGCCGCCGGACTATGAAGCCGGCTTCCAGTAAGTCGTGGTCTACGATGCGTTCGAGATAGCTGTCGAGCTGGGCGGCAAGCACCCTGGCTGGCAGCCCGCGCATCGCCGGGAACCCTCCCGCAACGATCTCGTCCACGTAGTCACGAAGGGTCAGCGTCGATTTCCCGCTCAAGTGAGGCCGGTCTCCGGCGGCAAGCGCCCGGAGGGACACCGACGGCGCTGCCACTCCTCTCTCGGTGAGCGTCAGCGGGCGCATGCGCATAGTAGTGATCCGGCCAGCCCCGGAGTGTGTCCCCGTCATGGGCGGTGACCCGGTCAAAAGGAAACGCCCGCCCACGGGGCCCTGGTCGACCAAACGCCGCACCGCGTCCCAGACCGAAGGGACGCGGTGCCATTCGTCGATAAGTACCGGGGCAGGCCCCTGGGCAACGATCATTGGATCCGCTTCGACTATGGCCCGGTCCGGATCGGTGTCCAAGCGCCTGGATGTGCGGCATCGTTGTAGCGCCGTCTCTGTCTTCCCAACACCTTTTGGCCCGTCGAGGAGAATTGCGGGGAGATGTGGGAAAAGCTCATCGAGCTCATCGTCGACGACACGGCGTATATAGCCGCGGTCAAACCTTGTCCCACTTGGCATGTGGCTACTATACCATATACGCGACCGATACTATACCGTTTACGCGGACCATACTAGCCCGTTCACGCGATCCCGGACCTTACTGATCGGGCCGCTCCCCATGTGCTCCACCAGCGCCTGCGACATAACGCCACGGCGCCGTCCCGCTGTCGGCATAGGTAGAGCGGTGCATACAAGCGTGGGTACAGCGACAGGCCGGCGCGGGTTGGCGCTCTCGCTGTTCTCGGGGGCCGGGGGGCTCGATCTTGGCGCCGAAGCTGCCGGCTACAGGGTCGCAGCAGCGGTCGAGATCAACTCGGACGCACCGGCCACGATGGAGAAGAACTTCAGCGGGCTGCACGGCAGCGTGATCCAAAAGGACATCTTCGACGTCACCACCAAGGAGCTGCTCGCAGCAGCCGGACTGCGGGACCGCGGGCGCCCCGACCTGCTCATAGGCGGGCCGCCCTGCACGCCGTTCTCGAAGTCCGGGTTTTGGTTGGACTGGAAACGGGCCGGGCTCGATCTTGGCGCCAGCCTGCTCCAGGCCTACACCAGGGTGCTGGACGAAGCGAGGCCACGGGCCTTCGTGCTGGAGAACGTGTACGCCCTCACCTACGACAACAGAGCGAGCGCCCCTGCTTTCCAGCGGCTCCTCAGGGAGATCGACGCCGCCGGCTACCACTTCCGCTGGCAGGTCCTCCACGCCGCCGACTACGGGGTGCCACAAGCGCGGCCGAGGTTGTTCGTGGTCGGCAGCCCGAAAGGAGAGCGGCTCCCAGACCTGCCTGAGCCGACCCACGGGGGGGCAATGGGGGCGGCGCAGCCCCATGTCACCGCCGGCCAGGCACTGGCAGGGTTGCTGACGGCCCCCGAGCCAGAAGAGACTGTGGGCGGGCGTTGGGGGCACCTGCTCGCCGGGATCCCGCCAGGGCGCAACTACCTCCACTACACCGCAGAGCGTGGCTGCCCAGCCCCGATCTTCAAGTGGCGCAGCCGGTACTGGTCCTTCCTGCTCAAGCTCGACCCGGACAAGCCGTCGCCGACCATCCAGGCACAGCCAGGCCCGTATGTAGGGCCGTTCCACTGGGAGGACCAGCGCCTGAGGGTGCCCGAGCTCAAGCGGCTCTTCACGTTCCCCGACGACTTCGAGCTGGTCGGCAGGCGTTCGTCCGTCCAAGCCCAGATCGGCAACGCCGTCCCGCCGCTCCTGGCCCGTCAGGTCGTCGAAGCCGTGGCTCGGAGCGCCGGGTAGCCGGACAACCGCCGCCAGCACGGTACAATGTTGGGAGCAGACGGGTGCCCTAACACCAGGTGCTTTCCGGGCGTCGCTCAACCGTGTCCTGCGATGATCTCCAGCGACGCCCGGAGCCTGGGGAGGTCCTCTGCCAGCGCTTGCCAGACAGTGCCGCTGTCGATGTCCTGGCACTGGTAGACGGCCAGGATGCCATGGATGCCGCTCCAAAAGGCGCCGGAGTGATGCCCCCGGATCCGTCGTGGGAGCCGCCCAATAGCCCTCACCAGCTCGGAGAGAGTGTTCTCGGCTGCCCGTTGCAAGATCCAGTCGGCAAGGAACGCTTCCCTGCCCCGGGCGACAATCCTGTCCGCGTCCTGGAAACAGACGTTGATCCTGGCCAGCGTCCATCCCAGACGCGCCTCGCGTTTGGCGTCCTTGTCGACGTCCACCAAGACCATGCCCGCTTCGGGGCGCTCGCTCGGGGCGAACCGCCCGCCGGTCTCCTTGTCCTGCTGTGCCTGGTCGGGGCCTAACCTCGCCAAGGCGTCCGCGAGGATAGGAGAGCCTGGATCGAGGCCCCGGTCCAGCACCACGTCGACCCGATAACCGGTCAGCTCCTCGACTTCGGCCTGGAACCCGGCCAAGTCCAGGAGTGATGTCCCCGATGTGGGCGACACGAGCAGGTCGATGTCGCTCGAGAGAGTGTCCTCGCCGCGGGCGACCGACCCGAAAACCCTGACGTTGCTGAGGCGGTTGCGGGCGGCAAGGCGCACCACCTCATCGCGCCGTTCGTCGAGGACCTGGGACGGCAGCCGGCGTGCCGCCCGGAGCAGGCGATCTCGCATTGCCGGCGAAGGCAGGGCACGCCCCGGTCTCGCAGGAGGAAATCCGACCCCGGCTGGCGCCCACGCGCCGGGCCAACCGGGCCTGCGTCAGCCCCGCCTCCTTCCTCGCTCCGACCAGCCGGAGACGGTGCGTCATGCCAGTACCTATGCCGGGTACGACTGATCGAGCGCCCGGCAATCACCAACGGCTGAAGGATGCCGGGTAGCCCCCCCACGTGCCTCACCGGCGCCTGCGACATAAGCCGGGAGAGCCGTCCCAGTACCGGGTATGAGCACCAACCAGCCAC
This sequence comes from Acidimicrobiaceae bacterium, assembly GCA_027334785.1. Classification (GTDB taxonomy): domain Bacteria; phylum Actinomycetota; class Acidimicrobiia; order Acidimicrobiales; family Palsa-688; genus JAJZYO01. The sequence continues at coordinate 3,145 of DAHWQF010000043.1, read as the reverse complement.
GCACCCCCGCCGGCGTCCCCACGGGCGGCCAGTGGGCGCCGGGGCAGCACGACGAGACGGACATCTCGTTGGGCGCCAGCCCCGGGCAGACAGAAAACCCGTGCCGCAAGTGCGGCACGCCTACCAAGCGCAGTTCCGGACTGTGCCGGCACTGCGACCCCGCCAGGGCCGAGCACAAGCAGCGCTCCTCCTACCGGGGAGCGGCCTACCGGGACGGCGCCGCCCAGTCGGTGCAGCCGCACGAGGTGCGCCAGTGCTCCTACAACTTCGTGCCGGTCTACCGCTCCGGCGAGGCGACAGACCAGTTCCGCCAGTGCTCGAACGCCGTGGTCGCCCCCGCTGCGCTCTGCCACCGCCACGGCGGCGCCAAGGAGACGAGCCTGGGGCGGAGCTTCGCCAAGGCCCAGGCCGAAGCGTCGCGCGGCGAGTGCCTCCCGCTCAGCGCCGACTACTGGGAGCAGACCGACGCCAGGATGGAGGCCGCCGAGGGCGAGCTGGCCGCCATCTTGTCCACGAGCTCCGACCGCCTGGCCCAGGCCCTCGTTGCGGCCCGGCGACAGGCGAAAAAGGACTCCGTCGCCCGTATGAGCCTCGGCAACCAAATGCTCATACTCGTCCAGCACCTTTCCCAGGCACACCGCTCCGGCATGTCGCAGGAGCAGGCGTGGTACGAGGCGGTCGAGCGCTCCGCCGAGCCGCACCTGACTGCCTCGGCCTGGGCGAGGGCCGGCAGGGCGCCGATCAGCGGCGCACCCGGTGTCGCCGCCGTCTGGTACAAGCCCTACACACCTAAACAGGACGACGAGGACGACGACGGGGAGGACAAGGGCCTCGGGGCAACCGACCAGCCCCCCAAGCGGTCACGCACGCGCTGGTCGGTCGGGGCCGTCATCGAGTACCCGTTGTCGGCAACCGAAGGCGAAGAGTACGAGGTGGCCGAAAACCCCATCGCCACCTGGCGCCCGGAAGGGGACGGCGACCCCGAGGTGGCCATCTCCGAGATGGAGCGGGTGGCCTCCGACATGGGCGTCAAGGTCCGCTACGTCGACCACAAGCCGGCCGTCGGCTACGCCTACTGGGAAGCCGGCAAGGACGAGATCGTCGTCTGGTCGGGCATCGCCGGCGGGGACCGCAAGGCCGTCGCCCACTCCCTGGCCCACGAGCTCGGCCACGCCCGCCTCGGCCACGGCACCGAGGACGCCAAGGACGTCCAGCGCCCCGACAAGGAGGCCGCCGCCGAGAGCTTCGCTGCGCTCGTCTGCGCGCGTGCCGGCATAGGTACAGACGAGATGTCCTCGTTCTACGTAGCCGACTGGCGCAAGGCCCATGGGGTCGAGGCCCCGACGACGGCAGCAGTGTTCCGCTCCGCCCTCCAGGCCTACGACGACTACGTAACCGAGGTCGAGGGCGCGGGCGGCGCTGGCTCGTGACAGCCGTCCTCGCCCCAGGCAAGGTCCTCCACCCCGCCCGCTTCGGGGACAAGCTCATCGTTGCCATCGGCGAGATGCTCGCCCCCTACGGGCCGCTCGACGTCCTCGACCCGTTCGCCGGCACCGGCCGCGTCCACGAGCTGCGGGCGCTCGGGCACCATACGACAGGTGTCGAGATCGAGCCGGCGTGGGCCGCCCTCCACCCCGGCACCATCGAAGGCAACTCACTGCGCCTGGCTCCCCTGTTCAAAAGCCAAATGTTCCAAGCGGTGATCACCAGCCCATCCTTCGGGAACAGGCTGGCGGATCATCACGACAACCAGGACACCTGCAAGCGCTGCAAAGGCTCCGGCCTGGAAGGCGCCCGGGCATGCCGGACCTGCGGTGGTACCGGCATCTCGATGCGGCGGTCCTACACACACGACCTCCGGCGGATGACCGGGGACCCGACGGCAAAGCTCCACGAGGACAATTCCGGCAAGATGCACTGGGGGCCGGAGTACCGCAGCTTCCACGAGAAGGTCTGGGCACAAGTCCCCGGGCTCCTCGTGGGCCCCAGGCTCTTTTTGCTCAATATCAAGGACCACGTCCGCAACCGGGAACGCCAACCGGTCGCCCAATGGCACATCGGCACGCTCACGAGGCTCGGGTTCCAGGTCCTGCGCTGGGAGGAGATCAACACCGGCGGGCTCCGCTACGGGGCGAACCGGGAGCGTTTCCCCGAGTCCCTCGTGCTCATGCAACTGGGACATGACACGGAGCCCTTGCACCAGTCCCGGCGCCATACCTGCACGCCTGGCTGTAACCCGGGCAAATCCAGCGTGGGCGCGAGGAGCATGTCCCAACCGTGCCCCAACAAGGAGGAAAACCAATGATCATCGGACTCACGGGCTACTCCCGTTCCGGGAAAGGCACAGTCGCCGACGTCCTGGCCCGAGAACGAGGCTTCAGGCGCGTCGCCTTCGCTGACCCACTGCGCGACACGCTCTTTGCCCTCGACCCGTACCTCGGCCCTTGCGAAGGCTTCAGGCTCGGCGATGTCGTCAGGCACTGGGGATGGGAAGAGGCCAAAGGGCTGGCGGAAGTACGCAGGGCGCTCCAGGCGCTCGGCGACGGTTGCCGGTGGGCCTTCGGCCCGGACGTGCTGATCGGGCGAGTCGTCGCTGCGATCAGGGACGACCTCGGGAGCGACTGGGTGGTCCCCGACGTGTGCATGCCGGCGGAAGTCACGGAGCTGCGCTCTCTTGGCGCTACGATCTGGCGGGTCACCAGGCCGGGTACGGGCCCGGCCAACGGCCACAGGACCGAGACGGCGCTCGATGGCGCCAAGTACGACGCACTGGTCGAGAACGACGCCGGCACCGAGGCCCTGGGCCACCGCGTGCTGGAGCTCTGCGACATAAGCCGGGAGAGCCGTCCCAGTACCGGGTATGAGCACCAACCAACCTCGTAGGCCGGCAGGGACGCCAGCCGGTGGCCAGTGGGCCTCGGCAGCCCACGACGAAGCAGACATCGAGCTCAGTTACCTCGGCTTCCACCCGTCGGCGCACAGCCCCATCGCCTACACCTACGAGGCGGCTATGCACTGCCCGCGCTGCGCCGTGAAGCGCTTCGGGCGCGGGGTGCTGACCGGCAGCGAGGGCCTCGAAGACGGCGCAGGCAACGAGCCGGGGGTCATCTCGCCGACAAGCGAGTGGTGGGAGCCGTCGGAGCGC
>DAHWQF010000439.1 GCA_027334785.1 Acidimicrobiaceae bacterium | reverse complement strand
GGTGCGCCAGCAGACGGGGTGGATGCTCGACATACTCTCAGACCGTTCGGTTTGCGGGGCCTTGATAGTGGCCACACCCGAAGAGATGCCGGTGACCGAGACGATAGAGACGGCGGGCCGCCTGGCTTCCGAGACTTCCGTGGGCTTGGCGGGCATCGTGGTGAACCGCGTGCTCCCGGAGCTTTTCGGCAACCGGGAGGAACAGGCCTTTGAGGCGTTGTCGGGAGAGCCAGCGACCGGGCACCTGTCTGGCGCACTGGGGGGCGAAGCGCTCCCTCTGCTCGATGCTGCCCGCTGGATGGTAAAGACGCGTCGCAGCCGCGCCGCCCACCTGCAGCGGCTCCGGGACGCCCTGGGTGGCCCCGGTGGGGTACCGCTCGTTTACGTGCCGTACTTGTTCCTCCGGTCTTACGGCTTGCGGGCCACCCGCCACGTGGCTTCGGCCTTGTCAGCGGAGCTAGAAAATTGACGAGCACCGCTGCGACCACCGACGGTGGAGAGCAGGGTCGGCGCCACGGTGCCGGCGAGGAACGAGAGCGGGCCAGGGGGAGCATGGAGGCCCTGGTGGCGTCGAAGGAGATCGTGGTCGTCTGCGGTCCCGGCGGGGTGGGGAAAACCACGGTGGCGGCTGCTCTTGCTTCGATGGCGGCTTCTTACCAGGGAGGAAAGGTACTGGTTGTCACCGTGGACCCAGCCCGCCGCCTCTCCCAGGCGCTCGGCCTCGAGCCGCTCCACCGTGCCCAACGCGTACCCGGAGAGGCCTTCGCCGAGGCGGGCGTGGTGCCCCGGGGGGAACTGTGGGCGGAGATGCTGAACACCAAGGCGAGCTGGGACGCCCTCGTCTCGCGCCACGCGCCGGACAAGGCGACGGCGCGGCGGATACTTGCCAACCCGCTGTACAAGAACATTTCCGAGCGCTTCGTGCAGAGCCACGATTACATTGCAGTCGAAAGGCTTTTCGAGCTCCACTCAGAAGGCGACTACGACTTGATCGTGGTGGACACGCCGCCGACGAGGAACGCTGTCGACTTCTTGCTCGCGCCCCAGCGCATGGCGGAGTTTTTCAGCTCGCGGCTGCTAAAGCTCCTCACGGTGCCATACCGTAGCCGCTTGGTGGACGCCGCCGCGAGGCCCTTTTACTATGTGGCAGACCGGGTGCTTGGCACGAAGTTCTTGGAGGACATAACTGAGTTTTTCATCCTTTTCCAGACGCTGTCGGACGGCTTCGTCGCGCGCGCTAAAGAGGTCGAGCGCCTCCTCGCTGACAGGCGCACGACATTTGTGGTGGTGTCGACCCTGGAGACGGTCCCAGTGCGCGAGGCGGAAGCGTTCTTGCGGCTGCTGCCCACGAGGGGCCTCCACGCGGGCGGCCTCGTACTAAACAGGGTCCTGCCCTCTTACATGATGGACCAGACGCTGTCGCGCAGAGCCGAAGAACTCTCGCAGCGAGCCGGGGAACTGGCCCTGGAACTCAGTTCCGATGGAGGGCCGCTCCAAGGTTACGAGCCGGCCCTCGTCGAGCGCGTGCTGAAAGAACTCGGCAGCAATTTCGACAACGTCACGGTGGTCGCCAAACGGGAGGCCGCTCAGCGCGCCGGGCTGGTGCGCACCCCGAGCGTTGTTGCCGATGTCCCCGAGTTGGGCGAGGACGTCCACGACCTAGCTGGCGTGCTCGAAGTCGGCCGCTGGGTGTGGTCCTGAGGGCGTGCCGTGGCGACCCTGGCAGAGCTCATCCATGACCGGGCCGCCCTCGGCGAGCCTGCCGTGGAGCACCTCCAACGCCTGGTGGGCACCTGGGGGGTGCTCTCGGACCTTTCCTTTTCCGACTTGTTGCTTTTCGTCCCCGCGGCAGGCCGGACGGGCGAGTTCGTCGTGGTCGGCCAGGTCCGCCCCACCACTAGCCAGACGCTCTACATAGAGGACCTGCTCGGCCGCGAGGTGAGCGGGACGGAACGACCCATGCTCTCGAGGGCCTTGTCGCTTGGGACCGTGGTGGAGGGTGAGCTTCCGGTTGCGGCGCGGGGCGAACCGGCGCGTGTGGTGTGCATACCGGTTCGCTTTGCCGGCGAGGTCGTGGCTGTCATGACCCGCGAGGCACCCCTCAGGGTTGGCCGGCGCCCGGGTGAGCTCGAACGGGTGTACGCGGGGGTCTTCGACCGGATCGCCCGCATGGTGACGGCGGGGGCTTTCCCTTTCCCGCTCGACGAACCGCTTTCTTCGGAGTCGCCGAGGGTGGGCGACGGAGTGATGGTCCTCGACGCCTCCGGCAGGGTCGAGTACGCCTCACCCAACGCCGTGAACGCCATGCACCGCCTCGGCGTCTTCCGGGGAGTGCTGGGCGCCAGCTTGGAGGAACTGGGCCTCGAGCAGTCCCCGGTCCCCCGGGCCTACAAGGAGCTCCTGCCCGCGTCCGAAGAGCTCGAACTGGGCGAGGTGGCCGTGTTCATCCGCTGCATCCCCCTCTTGGACCAGGGCAAGCTGACGGGAGCACTAGTGCTTGTCCGCGACGTCACCGACATCCGCCGGCGGGACCGGCTCCTCATGAGCAAGGACGTGGCCATTCGTGAAGTCCACCACCGGGTGAAGAACAACTTGCAGACGATCTCGTCCCTCCTTCGCCTGCAGGCCCGCCGCCTACCCCCGGGGGAGGCCCGGCACGCCCTCGACGAAGCGGAGCGCCGGGTGCGCAGCATCGCCATGGTCCATGAGATCCTGTCGCGCGACACCGCCCAAGAAGTCGACTTCAACGACATCCTGCCCTCGCTCGTGCGGATGGCCGAGGACCTCTCGAGCACGGCGCACCCGGTGCGGGTCACCTGGTCGGGAGGGGCGGGCCACATGGGCGCACAGGTGGCGACGCCTTTGGCCGTGGCGCTCAACGAGCTCCTGCAAAACGCGGTCGAGCACGCTTTTGTCTCGTATCGCGCCGAACCGGAGGCACGCGTGCACGTGACCTTTTCACGTCGAGGCGACCAACTGCTGGTCGAGGTGCGCGACAACGGTGCCGGCCTGCCGGCCGGGTTCTCGGTGGACAGCACGACGAGCCTCGGGCTCTCGATCGTGCGCGGCCTGGTCAACAGCCAGTTGGGGGGCAAGATCGAGATGCGTAGCGACGGTGGCACAATTGCCCGTTTGGTGGTCCCGATCAACCATCCTGTGGGCGACGACTTGGCCCGGATATAGCGCTCCGCCTGGGACTAACAGGCCCGGGTTTACTGGCGAGCGGTGCGAGCGTGCCCGCCTAGCCCGGTGCCGACCGTACGGGCTCGCCTAGCCGGCCCGACGCTGCCTGGCGAGCCAGGCTTTGCGGAGCTTGCGCCTCTCTTCTTCGGTCGTGCCGCCCCAAATGCCGGACTCCTGGTTGGTGGCCAGTGCGAACTCAAGGCAACTAGTACACGCGTCACAGGTGGCACAGACCGCCTTGGCCGAGACGATCTGCTCGACAGCCGGGCCCGTGCTCCCGATCGGGAAGAACAAGTCCGGGTCGGTGTCCCGGCAGGCCGCTCGCTCTCGCC
>DAHWQF010000438.1 GCA_027334785.1 Acidimicrobiaceae bacterium | reverse complement strand
CGGAGCGTCGTCCCATCTGGCCGGACCCGGCGCGCCGCCTTCAGCGAGGCGGCACGTGAGCGGGTGGCCGGGGCGACGGGGTCGACCCGTTCGGGAGGGGACTCGTCGGTGAAGGTGAGCGGCGCCCAGGCCTCGCGGAGGTGCCAGGTGAGGTGGGCGCCGAGCATGCAGATGAAGGCGTGGCAGCGCACCCGGTCGGCCAGGCGGTGGCGGATAGGGCGGATATCGAGCTCGGAACTGAAGCCCCTGAAGGCCCGCTCGACGTTCTCCAGCTCTTTGTAGGAGAACACGACGCCGTCGCGGCCGAGGACCTCTTCAGGCAGGCTCGTCCTAAGCACGTAGATGCCGTCCAGGCGTGCCTCCTCGGCGATCTTTGCCTCGTTGCGCCGGAAGGAAAAGGAGGTCTCGGTAATTTCGGTCAAAAAGTGCTTGGCCACCTTGTGGCGGCCTATTACCTTCCCCACCCTGAGGGCGATCTTGTCCTTGCCCCTAAGCGGCCTCTTCTCCCGCTGGGTGGCCCTGGCGATGGCCTCCAGGTCGGCCTCGGTCGCCCGGAGCAGCTCCTCGCGCTTCCGGCCCCGCTCTTCGGCTAGGAGCGGGTTCCTGCAGGCGACCAGGCGCTCGCCCGGGTAGCCGGGGTGGGCGATCTCGGCCAAGTTCACCTCGTCGAACAGGCTCATCTGGAGCTCTCCCGAGGACATGAGCGCGGCGATCTGTGGGGCGCGGAGGGCGGTCAGCCAGCCGAGGCCTCCTACTTCCCGAAGGGCGTCGATCCGCGCCGAGGTGATCATCCCACGGTCGCCCACCATCACGACGTCTTTCAGCCCGAAGCGTTCGCGCACCACCTCGGCTTCGGATATGAACGCCGTTGGGTCAGAGGTGTTGCCGGCGAAGCAGGGTGATCCGCAAAGTTGCAGCCGTGTAGTCTGACGGCGGGCGTGTCTGGGGGGCGTGGAGTTTTGTGGAGGGCGCCAGGGATGCTGGGTTGTGTATGGGGTGGCCTGCCACGAGCGGCCGGGTATGAAAGCGGGGCGCGTCGAAGCCGCGGGCAGCGAATTTCGAGGGCCGCGCAGGTTTGGAAGGGCGGGAGGGCTATACGCCGATGAGAGCGGTGGCCCGGGCGTGGTCTCGGGCGACCCAGCGGAGCGCGGAGGCGATGTTGGTTGCGCCGGCGAGGCGTAGAAGGCTGATGGCCAGGTTTCGTAGGCTGGCCATGGCCCTGGCGGTGGAGGAAGGGGCTCGCAGCTGGTGGCGGTCTTCGTCGTAGCTCCAGTCGCGCACCCAGTGGAGCTTGTTTTCGATACCCCAGTGCTCTCGGACGTGGCGGCCGAGACGGTCGGGGCCGGCTGCTTGGGCGGGCAGGCTGGTGATGTAGTAGGAGGTTTCCGTGGAGATCATCACGTCACCCAGGTCGGCTCTTTCGCGGTAGACGACGATCACCTGCGCTGCGTGAGGGAAATCGAGGTTTTCGGGCGCTTTCGCTACCCGCACGTAGCGGTGCTCGGTGCGGCCGTGCCCGCGGCTGGTGTGCTCGTGCTCGGGTGAGAAGTTCTCTGCGGGGACGGCTTTTATCGCCTCGAGCAGTTTTGGCTGGTTGGCTTTGACCTGGAACAGGTAGTGGGCGGCCTTGTCCTCGACGAGGAAGCGGGCGTGGTCTCGCTGGGTGTGCATCGCGTCTGCGGTGACGAGCGCGCCGGTGAGGTCGATGCCCTGCAGCAGGGGGATGAAAGCGGTGATCTCGTTCGACTTCTCGTCTACCTCCTCCTGGCCGACCACGACACCGCTCTCATGCAGCATGGCCGAGAACAGGTGCACCGCTCGGCCGTCGCCCCGGGTAGAGCCGCGAAGCGACTTGCCGTCCAAAGCCAACACCAGTTGGTTGTCGGCGACCCGCCCCCGTTTCGCCTGCTCGAACAGCCAGGTCCCCATCGCAGCGTCGAGCGCTCCCGCGTCGATCTTGCCGAGCGCTCTTCGGAAGGTCTCCTCATGCGGGGCGATGTAGCGTTTCTTCTCCGGGTGGTACCTGGCTCCGAGACGGGCCAGCACCTCCTGAGGGCAATCGGCCGCGTACTCGCCGATCGCCGCCACGCTGCGGGCACCGGCGAGGGTGGCCACGACCGCTATGGCCAGTATCGAAGCGAGGCTGTGGCGCACCCCTCTACGTTTGCGGTGGTCGACGATCTCCTCCAAAGCATCGATCAGGCCGCCATCACCGTCGAAATCGAGCGCGTTCAAGTCGAGCATCAGTCTCTCCTGGGGAAGTAGAAGCGCCGGATGGTCGAAGTCGGCGGAAAGGATACGCCGGGCGTCAGAGCGCAAAGCTCGGGCGAAGGCGAGCTTCACCTTGCCGTGGTAGGTCCAACGCCAGCCGGCACGGCCATAACCCGAGGTTTGGCCCAGCTCGGTGAACCCGCCGGCCGCGTAGCAGGTGCCATAGTGGCGGGCCGGGTCGACAAAGGTCTCCACCGCGAGCACCCGATGACCCCAGCGGGCCTCGAAGTCCCCCGAGATCCGTTTCAGGCAGCGGGCCAGCACGGCCGAGGCCACATTCGGGCGCCGTCCCGCCGGCAGCACACAGAAACGCTGGTTGTTCGTGACATAACGCAGACGGCGGAAGTGCTGCGCCTCGCTCCAGCCGATCCAGGCCTCGCGGGGCCTGCAAGAAAGCACGGCCGCTCCGAAACCGACCAGTGCAAGCCATTCACCGCCAGAGCCGACCGCGACATAACGCATCGTCTCTCCCACCAGATGATGACCCAACCAGTGGTACCGGTCGAGCTCCTCGTCGAAACGGGCTCGCTCGCCCGCCAAGATCGGGCGCACCCGCAGAGCCTGGATGAACGGATCGGGCACAACTGAACCCGGTCAGGCGGCCCGGCCGACGGGCACGGCCAGCTCGATGCAGTCCATGCCGATCGCCTCCGGAGCCGGCCGGTAGTTGCGAGCGGTCCGCCACGGCCCTACAACAATCAGCGGATCTTCGATCTCATCGACGAACATCGACCGCCAACGCTCGCCCTCCAACGCGGGAAGACGGCCGGCGCTGGTCTCTCCCCCGACCTGGTAGGCCAAAAGCTTCGCCCGACCGTCCCTCCAGCCCAACACATGAGGGCACAACAACCGCTCATGGCCATGATAGGAAGCGGCCACCCGGCGCTGATCAGTGATCGCTTCAACCAGCAGCGCCCACCCTGGCGACCCGACCCGACAGCCCGGCTCTACGCCACAGCTGTTCTCACCATCAACCACAACCTCGCACTCGACCATGGCACAAACCACTACCACCCGACAGCGGTCGCGCGCCAGTACCGTCGCGTTCTACCTGGTCAGAACCTCACATCACGACTTTGCGGTCGCCCTGAGGTGGACAGCAAGGCGCAGCTCCTCTTTCATCAGGTACGCCCGGTACAGCCGGTCATTCGTGTGCGCCACCCACGCCAGCTTGTTCTTCTGGCGGCCGGTCAAGCGCTCGGGGTTCTTCCACAGCGCGTAGCGGCACCCCTTCAGCCGGTCGGCCAGGGCCTG
>DAHWQF010000437.1 GCA_027334785.1 Acidimicrobiaceae bacterium | reverse complement strand
GTAATCAAGGTGGTCCGCCTTGTTGGAAAGGTAGGTCGCGCACTCGTCGGCGCCCTTTCGGGAAGAGGCGCCAAGGCGAGGTCTTCACATTTCATGGCCTCGTATGTTCACATTTGGGCGGCCGCCGTCTAGGAAGTGCGTCGGTGATGACCGTGGGCCATGCAGGGAGCGCGTGAGGCTCCCGGTACACCGTGCAGGTTCTGCCGGGCTGGGACCGGGCCGGTCAGCTGCCTCGGGCCCAACGGCCCCCTGCGGGGCCTCGGGAGCGGGGGGCTATGGTGGTGCGCCCGGCGCTGAGCCTACGAGGTCGCCCAATGTCTTGCGCCGACGCCGCCTCCGTTTAGAGGGGAGGCCGGCTGCTTTTCGCCGTTCGTCCTCGGCCGCTCTGGCCTCGAAGGCGTCGAGGACGCGCAGGTTGCGCGCCGCCAGGCAACAACTGACGAAGACGAAGAGCGGTGCCAAGCCCATCAACCGGCACCAGCCACGAGAAATGTCGTTGCTGGCGGGGTCTTTTATGGTCGCGTTCGAGCGCTCCGCTGCAGTGCGGCGGGCATAGGAGCGCCGCCAGGCGGGCCCGGGGTAGTCGTGCTTCTGCCTTGTCTTCTCGTTGACCTGGGGCGGCACGGTGATGGTCCGCTGCGTGCAGCACGCTGGGGGGTGCTCGGGGGGCGAGAGCACGCTCGGGCGGTCGTGGGGCAGGGCCATCGAGGCCGGTCGCAGTGGGCAGCGGAGCTTGCCCATGGCCGCCGGGCAGCCGACGCGGTGGTAGCCGTCCTCGTCGTCGGCCGAGACCCGTCCCAGCTTGTAGTGCGCCAGCTCCGCCATTTTCTTGTCGTGGGCGGCGGCCTCCTCGGTGCTGGCGTCGCGGCCGAGGGGCCCGAGCCTGAGCAGCGCCTCGGGCACAACGGGGCAGTAGAGGTTGCCGTTGCAACAAATAGCCCCCTCGTGGGTGCCCTGGGGGCCGCGGTCGTCGGGGTGGAGGTCCTGGACCAAGCTGGCGCCGAGGCGGCGCAGCCGGAGCGCCCAGTTCCGTGCCACCCGGTGGGCGTAACCGCTGTCCGCGATGACGTCGCCGAGGCGCTTGCCAGTAGCGACGAAGCGCTCGAGCACGCCCACCAACGCCGGCACCGGGTCGGCTTTGGGGTTGGCGAGCGTCGCCCGTCGCACGAGCTCTGGGACGGCCGGGCCGTCCTCTTCGCCGACCATCGTCGCCGCCGAAAGGTAGTAGCCAAAGAACAGCTCGGTTTTTTGCCCGGGGCCGCCACCGCTGCGGTGGCCCCAGGAGGCCTCCTTGTCGGCGCTTTCCCGGGCCCCTGGCACAGGTGGGCGGGCGAAGCTCTCCAAGTCGGTCCAGTCGAGCGCGAGCGAAGCCGAGAGCTCGGGCGCCCAGGCCGGCACGGTCGCCTCCAAGATGGCGTCGGAGAGCCCCTGGGCCAGTCCCGAGGGCGCCCCGTCGGGCTCGGCTTTTGCGAGCACAGAGCAGATGAGGCGGTTGGTGTGCTCCACCTGGCGGTAGGTGAGGGTGTGCGGGCCGGCCCGCCAACAGGCGAGCACCCCGAGGCGGGGGCGGTCCGCTTCGGGGAGGCCGAGGAGGGCTTCGTGGGCCCTGGTCAAGTGGGCGGGGCGCCCGTCGGCCTGGGAGAGGAGCAGGCCGAGGAGCCACGTGCGTGCCGACAGCTGGCGGGGACGGACGCCAATTGGCAGCGCTGCTTCTATCTCGGCTACCCGCCCCGCCACCTCGGGCGAGCCGACGAGCGCCTCCAAGGCGGCGAGGCGGCAGCCTGGGCTCAGCAGCGCTGGCCTCCGAGCAGGGCCACCGCCTGATCTTCCTCAGGCGAGGGGAGCCCGGCCACGATGTCGCCCAGCCGCTGTGAGCAGTCGACGCCGGCCGCGTCCATGAAAGCGCGCAGCCCTATGGACCGCGCCACTTCGCTGAGCCAGGTGGCCCGCAGCCTCCCCAGTTCCAAGCGAGGCAGGCCCGTCCCGCCGGCGAGGGAGCCGACCAGTGCGCCGGTGACGTTCCTCGACCCTGGCCCGGGGCTCATGAGCAGCCCGTCGCCGGCAAGGCGGGCGCAAGCGAGGAGCGGTGCGTGGAAGCCGGAGAGCACCGGGACCACCCGGGGGCGACGCCCGGTCACCTCGACGACCACCCCGCCCGAGCGGGCGGCGACGTCGTGGCCGCGCACCGACCTGAGGTCTGCCCCGACGAGGCCCGCTCCCGCCCCGAGGCATATAAGAGCGGTGGCCCTGTTGGCCCTGGCGGGGGTTGGCTGGGCGGCCGCGAGCGCCAGGTAGCCGGAGATCTCGGCCGGGCCGTACGGCTTTTTGGCATGTTCGCGGGGCAAGGCCACGGGGCGGGGCCCCGGGTAGGGCTCCAGTGCGCGCGCGAGCGCCCGCAGGTTCGTGCGCAGCGTCCGGCGCGTCGGCGCCGAGAAGTCCCGTCGGCGTTCGACGACGAAGCGCTCTAGGACCTCTGGGCGCAGGGCCACGCCCGGGGACAGCTCGATGCCCAGCTCGGAGGCAAAAGCCCCGAGACGGCTGGCAGCGAAGAGGAGGGCTTTGGCGCGCGCCTTGGTGGCCGGGCGTGCGGTGCCTACCACCTCCCGGGCAAAAGCGGCCGCCTCGGGCGGCACGCGACGGCTCTGCCAGCGCCGGACGGCCTCGGCGACCTCGTCGGTAGTCACCACTCTGTATTTATACTGAGTGGTCTCCCCAAGGTGGTGGATGCCCGAGCGCGAAGGTGTAGAAGTGACCCTCAGCCCCGAAGCAGCCGAACGGGCCCGTGCCATCGCAGCCGAGATGGCCACCCTCGGCCCGGCGTTGCCGGGCACGGTCCTGGCGCGCTCGATGCGCTGCCGGAGCCCTGGTTGCCACTGCCACGCCGACCCGCCGACGCTGCACGGGCCCTACTGGTTCTGGACCCGCAAAGTGGCCGCCAAGACTGTGAGCCGGGTGCTCAGCCCCGAACAGGTGGAGGACTACCGCGCATGGTCAGAAGCCGACCGGCGCCTGAGGGCGCTCGTACGTGAGCTGGAGCAGATCGCGATAGCTGCGGTCGAGGCGGACCCCCGCTCGCCCCACAGGGCGCCCCTTGCCACCGGCGGCACCGCGGGGCCTGTGGGAAACGTGTGAGCCCTGGCCGCTTAACCTGTGAGCGGGCTCATCCACAAGGCCAAAACCCCCAGCTCACGCCCAAATGTGAAGACCTCGACTCCCACGCAAGGCGGTTGGAGTAACAGCGGCTTCATCGTCGGCCCGTGACTTGGCTGTGTCGCGTGCCACCCAGAAGGGACCACTTAAGCGCTGGCATTGCCAGCGACATGGGACCACCCTGATTGCCAGTCATGGGACCACCCTGAGCGGTCCCCCACTCGCCGCCCTGGACTAATTGAGCTTGGGGCACCCATCCGAGCGAGGAGGTGCCCCTTTGGCATTCAGGGAGACACCCTACGGTCGGAAGTGTCAAGGGCTTGTGGATAACTTTTTTCCATTGCCATTGCTCCTGCTTTTCAGTTGAGAGGCGCGACA
>DAHWQF010000436.1 GCA_027334785.1 Acidimicrobiaceae bacterium | reverse complement strand
ATGTGCACCTTGGCGTAGAGGATGTAAAGCGGGATGGCGACCGCGGTTAGGGGGATGAGCAGCGCCGACAGCACGATCATGAAAAGCGCGTGGTTGCCCCGGAAGCGGAACTTGGCGAAGCCGTAGCCCGCCGTAGCAGATAATATGGTCGCGCCGGCCCCACCACAGAGCGCATATATGACCGTGTTCTGGAACCACTGCGAGAGCGACCCCTGGGACTGGTTGGTGAATATCGCGTGGATATTTTGAAAAAACCTGAAGGGGTGAGCGAACCAAAAGCCGAAAGTGGAAAACAAGTTGGGCTCGGTCTTAGTCGAGTTGACCAGGATCCACCAGACCGGTATGAGCGTGAACACAGCAAAGAGCACAGCCAGTACGGTCGCGATGGCCACGGTCCCCCGCCGGAGGCCGTAGAGGCGCAGGGGGACGACGCTTGGGTCCTCTCGGCGCCTGCGCGGCTTCCTCGGAGCAGGCGCGCGCAACGCCGCCGGCGTAGGGGCAGTGGTGGCTGTCATATCCACCCTCCCTTCCTCCTTCGCACCATGACGAAGGTCACCGAGATCATTATGATTATGAGGGCCAGGACAAACGATATCGCGGCTGCCAGGTTGTACTCCTGGGCGGCGTAGGCCTGGTTGTAGAGGTATATGGTCGGGGTGTAGTTGTACGACACGTTGGTTGTGAACACCGTGAGCACTTCCGGCTCGACGAAGAGCTGGAGCGCCCCAATTATGTTGAGGATCCCGACCAGCGTTATAGCTGGAGCTATCATCGGTATCTTCACCCGGGTGATGACACGCCCGAGGCGCGCGCCGTCGATCACTGCCGACTCGACCACCTCGCGGGGCACCGATCTGAGCGCCGTGAACAAGATGACCATTGTGTAGCCGGTCCACTCCCAGGTGGCAATGACGATGATCGAGCCGAGCAAGGGCGCGCCGGCGCCCAGGAAATTGAAGTTGCCGAGGCCGATGTCGTGGAGGATGCGGTCGAGCGGCCCGTAGGGGTCCTCGAAGAGGAACGACCACATCACGCCTGCGACGACGGTCGGCACGGCGAAGGGGACGAAGAAGATGGTGCGGAAAACGGCTCCCCACTTCGCGACCCCTAGGTCGAACAGGGTGGCAAAAAATGTCGCAATTATGATCAGCACTGGTACCTGGACCGCGGCATAGATCCCGGTACGGAGCATCCCTCGCCAGAAGGCCCCGCTCTCTAGCGCCGTCTTGTAGTTGGCAAGGCCCGTGAAGACCGTCCCACCGACCAGGCGCGTCGTGAAAAAGCTGTCGTAGAGCGCGTAGATGATCGGGATGACCAAGAAGAAGAGGAACATAACGAAAAAAGGCAGGATGAAGACGAGCCCCCACCGCTCCGTCCGTGTATAGCGCCGGCCTCCGGGCCCGTAGCCCTTGCGCACGAGCAAGGGGTGCCGGGCAGAGGAGACTTCGCTCCTGCCTCGGACAGCCACGTCGGTCACGTCGTCATCCCCTCGGCTGCAACTCGGGCCAACTCAGCTCGGGCACCACCATCGTCTCAGCTCCCGCGCTCCACGGTCGCCTCGAGCACGCAGAACGACCGCGCCGGCAACGTTACGGACAGCGCCTCACCCTTGGCCTCCTCCGAGCCTTCCTCCAGGCGGACCTGGTCCAGTTGTAGTTCGCCCGCCTTGTGCTCGCCCGCGGTCAGCACCCGAGTAGTAAAACGTGCGCCCCAAGCAGCGTCCCGGACCACCACCTCGACGCCCGCCAGATCCTGCTCACCCCGGTTGACGACCGTGACCGAGATACGGCCTGACGAGGGCTCGAAAGTGGCCGAGGCGTCAAGCACGCAAAACGGGCCGAGGTCGGCGACGCGATGGCCCCACCGGTCGTTCTCGCCGGGCGGCGGCTCGACGAGCGGGCCTTCGGTCCGCGCATCGACGGCCATCTCCAGGGCCGCCTGTGAGTGGAGGAGGAACGGGTAGTAGATAGGCTGGGCGCCAGCGGTGGCCGGGCTCGTCACCACCGGTGCGATGGCATTTACCATCTGGGCCAGGTTGGCCATCGCCACCCAGTCGCAGTGGCGGACGAAGATATTGAGGTAGGTAGCCACGGCCAGGGCATCGCTCCAGTCGTAGCGCTCCTCGAGCGTCCCGTCTGCGGTGCGGTACCAGACGTTCCACTCGTCGTAGGCGATCCGCGGGGCCACGGCCAGGCGTTGGTTGTAAGCGGCCTGGGCCAGGGCAGCGGAGGTGTACCTGATGGCCCGCTCAGCCTGGTGAGGGGTGAGCACGTTTGTCCAGTAGTCCGCGGACCCGGTGTACAGGTGCAACGAATGGAGGTCGACCAGGCCGGCGAGGCCGTCCACGACCGCCCGGTCCCAGTCGCTCCAACCCGAAAGCCCACAGCTCACCAGCTTGACGCTCGGGTCGAGGCGCCGGATGGCCCTGGCCCAGCGCTTGGCTTCCGAGACGTACTCGGCGGCCGAGAGCTGGCCCACCTGCCATTCCCCGTACATCTCGTTGCCGAGGCCCCAGTAGACGACCCCGTAAGGCGCCTCGTGCCCGTTGTGGCGCCGTTGGTCGGCCCAGTGGCTCTTCGCGGCCGAGTTGCAGTACTCCACCCACGCCAGGGCCTCTTCGAGCGTCCCGGTGCCCATGTTGAGGCAGATGTAGGGCGCGGCCCCGAGCTCGGCGCAGTAGGCGAGGAACTCGTCGGTACCGAAGTGATTGGGCTCCACTCCCCCCCAGGCAAGCTCGGCCCGGGCGGGCCGTCCCTCGCGAGGCCCGACCCCGTCGACCCAGTGGTAGTTGGAAGCGAAGTTGCCCCCAGGCCAACGCAGCACCGGGATGCGAAGGGGCCGGAGGAGGTCGAGCACGTCCCGGCGGAACCCCCTCTCGTCGGAGAGCGGGGAGCCCTCTTCGAAGAGGCCCCCGTTTATGCAGCGCCCGAGGTGCTCGACAAAGCCTCCGAAAACATCCCGAGAGAGCCGGCCGATCGTGCGTCCCGGGTCGACGACGACCCTCGGCAGGGGCGCCCCGTCAGCACCCACCCGGACCACCGGCGAAGCAGTGCTCAAGTCCCGTTCCCCCTACTCTAATGCGGTGCGCGTTGAGAACGCTAACATCACTTCGCCCCTGATGCAAGTGGTGACCCGGGCACCGGTACGATCGGCGGGCCAGTCACGGGCCAGTCGCTCGAGGTCCAGTAGAGCCGGCGCACCTGCACCCAGGGGTCCCCCTGGTCCCAGGCGTCGTAATAATGGTAATCGATGAGCGGCCCGCCGGGCCCCGTGTACACTGACGGACCACCCGGGCCGACCATGCCCTGGCTGCTGCCGAGGAGCTCCATCCCACCCCCGTCGGTCATCAAAGTGCCGTTGGGGTCGACGTAGGGGCCTGTTATCTGTTGGGACCTCCCCACGATCACGTGGTAGGTGCTGCCGATGCCCTTGCAGCAAAAGCCGGCGGACACGAACAGGTAGTAATAGCCGCCATGGGCGACCAGGTACGAGCCCTCTTCGGCATCTGGCGAGGGCGCCTGCGAGAGCGAATAAAGCTTCG
>DAHWQF010000435.1 GCA_027334785.1 Acidimicrobiaceae bacterium | reverse complement strand
ACGGCGCCCACGACGACGGCGCCCACGACGACGGTGCCGGCCACGACAACGCTGCCGCCCACCACTACCACGCTCGCGCCGGCAGCCACGACGGTGCCGGCCACGACAACGGCACCACCGGAGGCCACCACCTCGCCGGCGGCGGGGACGAGCGCGGCGGCCTCGGCAGGGGCCGGAGGGCACCCGCCACCAGCCGGCGGGGTCTGGCTGCAACTGCGCCTATGTGAGTCCGGGGACAACTACCAGGCCAACACGGGCAACGGGTTTTACGGGGCCTACCAGTTCTCCTGGTCCACATGGTCCGGGCTCGGGTTCCCGGGCCGCCCCGACCTAGAGCCGTACTGGATGCAGGACGAAGCCGCCCAACGCCTCCAGGCCGCCCAGGGATGGAGCCCCTGGCCGGCGTGCAGCGCTGCCCTCGGCCTCTAGGAACGCGTTGCCTGACAGAGGTGCCGCGGCCACGCACTTCCCTGTGCCTGGGCGAGCTCAGCTGGGACTAAAGTGCTCTGCCGGCGCTCCCCTGGGCTCTGGCGAGGTCGGCCGTGAGCACTCGGCCCGCAGCACTGGGACCGTCTTTGTTCACCGGCGAGGGCGGCTCGCCCCGAGGCTCTGGTGAGCTCAGAGGTTGAAGGCACGGAGGAAGCTTCGGGCACGGGCCGCCCGTCCGAGCGGTCGCACCCCGGTGAGCTCAGACACTGAACGGAGAACGGAGTAATCATCGAGCGGGAGCACGGCCCTCGTGCCCGGGTGGGTGTACGCCGACATGACTATGAGCGGAGCGCTCGAGGGCTCGTTGCCGGAGCCGAAGCCTTCGTCCCACACGATCACTACCGCGAGCTTCCCTGAACGGTAGGAAGGGCTGGCAACGATCTGGGGCACCCACCCCGCAAGCCATTTGTCGGCCTCACCGACCGTGCCGTTGTGCATGTCGTCGTCTACGTTGGGCGTGACCGTGGTGAGCGCGGCGACCGGGCCGGCGCGGAGCGCCTGGTGCAGTGCGCCCTTGTCGGGGGTCCCCATGGGCTGGTCCCAAGCCAGGCACTTCGAGCGGACCGATGTGTAGTAAACGGCCGGGTTGTGGCGCGCGGCGTAAGTCCCAGAGGTCACGAGAGAACAATTGGCCGCCATGGATTCGGCGTAGGAGCGCCACTGTTTGCCGTCCCGAGCAAGCTCGCTGAAAATTGAGGGTGCCCGCGTGCTGCAGGCGCCGCCTGGTGAGCAGTCGGTGTCCCACGGCGCCCGGGCATAGGAAAGGCCCGAGGTCATCGACATGTAATTGGGCAGCGAGGGGTGCGTTACGGCCAGGTAGTCCGCGGCCACGCCGCAGCGGTCCGCCAGCAGGTTGATCTCGGGCGCCGCCGAGTTGCCGACGATCGAGCTGAAACTGTGGTTCTCCTCCCAGATCACTAGGACCTGGTCGACCCTCGGGCGCCCGCTCAGGGTCCCGCACGGGTGCGCAGGGCTCGGGGCCTGCACGCTCCCGGTCAAACGCCCGCTGACCCGCGCAGGAAGGCCGCCGGCTGGGGCACTACGCTGGCCGGCTGGCACGAGCGAGGCCACCGGACGGGTACCAGCTGTCGAAGCCGCCCACGCAATGCCGACGCCAGCTGTCGTGAGCGCCAATACCCCCACGGCGACGACACCACCCACGCCCGCCCGGGCACGGCCCGCCATTGATGGGATCCTAGTGGCACCAAGGCTGAACCCCGACAGCGCCGGGCGGGAGGCTGGGCTACACCTACGAGGAGTAAGCCAACGAACGAGCATTCGAACCAAGGGGTATTCAGCGCCAGGGCCCGAGCTCGGGAGCCCGCCTCCCCCCGACCGTGACAGCGCGTCCGGTCACCCAGGCGAACAGCTCCCCCACCGTCCCATCTAGCTCCACTGCCTCGCCGCTGCCCGCCACCCAGTGCTGGTCCGTGTCAGTGGCTGCAAGCGCAACTGCGACCCCCTTTGGGAGCCTCGACGGGAGATCGACCATAGCCCGGTCCATTTCCTCGAGGACCCACTCCGAAGGCCAATCGGAGGGTGAATAGCCGAAGGCGAGGTCGACGTGGTGGACCTCGACCTCACGGAGGCGGGCGACGACCAGCTGGCCGACCTGCACCTCGCCCATCCGGTAGTGGACGGCAGGCGCTTGCAGGACCTCGTCCGGTGCCACCCGCAAGACTGACATCGCGAGTTGCGACGACTGTCGCAACTCGCGCTCGAGATCAGTGACCTTCGCACCTCGGCCAGCCTCGATCTCGGCATCCCGAGCGGCCCGCCCGCCCGGGTAGAGCTCCGCCACCTCGCCCCGGGTGGCCGCCTCGACCACGCGGGCGAGTCCGAAGGCATTGGCGCTCAGGTGCTTCAGCACCATGGCTCTGTCCCAGCCGGGAAGGAGGCTCGGCTGGGCGACCACGACGTCGTCCATACGCGCCACGGTCGAAAGGAGCCTCGCTGTGGCCGCATCGATGCGGCCCAAATAGGGGCTGCTCACCGGGCTGGCGCCGCCAGCTCTCTCGGCCCCTGGCCCACCCCCGCCCGATACGAGAAGGCCGGCCTGGCGCGTTCGCTCACGCCCGGAGACCTTAGCGGCACGGTGAGCCGGCCTGCGGCGGACCACCCGCCCCAACCGGCGGCAGCCACGGAGGTACGCAGGCCAACCGGGCCGGCCAGGGCTTCCTCCACCTCCGGGGCCCCGATGCTCGGCCGCCCGCCCGCCGCCGCCCAACTGGCAAAGCCAATGCGCTGAACGGCGAGAGGAGAACCGCGGGCGGCCGCGCACGCCAGCTCGAGCGCCCGGTCCTCGAACTCGACGCCCCGCTCAGCAGCGGGTACCACGATCGCCTCCCGGGCCTCTCCGGGGTCGAACGGCTCGAGCGTGCTCGTCCAGACCGTGCCCGAGAAGTTGCCGGCACGCTCGAACCGGCGTACCAACCAGGGCCTGCCGGTGAAGACGAAGGCCACCGGCAGGCGCTCGAGCGTCAGGCGCCGCGCCAGGTAGCCGAACGCCTCGGCCTCGCCGGCGCCGAGCAGGTCGACGTCGTCCAGTGCTACGAGCAACCCACAGCCGAGCCCAGAGGCCGTGCGCCCACAACGCTCGAGGACGGTCTTCAGATCGGACCAGGCCTCACCACCGTCCACCGAAGACCCAGCGCCCGCCCGTGCATCTCCCCACTGACGGCCGACGCTGGCCACGACTTGAGAACGGAGCATCCCCATGGCGCGCTCCTTGGCCCGGCAGCGGTGCAGCACGGCGGCCCAACCGAAGAGCGCCTGCACCTGGCGGCACAAGGCACGGAGCAAGGCCGTCTTTCCCATGGCGGGCCCCGCGGCTACGAGTCGATGAAAGCGCACATCACAAGGGCCCTGTTTATAAGCCTCGAGGGCCGTGCTGACAACCCCGGAA
This sequence comes from Acidimicrobiaceae bacterium, assembly GCA_027334785.1. Taxonomy (GTDB): domain Bacteria; phylum Actinomycetota; class Acidimicrobiia; order Acidimicrobiales; family Palsa-688; genus JAJZYO01. Next base: position 148 of record DAHWQF010000435.1, on the reverse strand, counting down.
GTACCGAGGTCCTCTTCCTCGCTCGCCCTGTCCACGAAATGGGGCGGGTCAGCACCACGGAACGGGCGATAGGGCGGCGGGCCACTATGCACTTGCGCCCCTCTCCTCGGGATAGCAGGCTGAGCTCCCGGCCAGAGGGTGCGGCTCA
>DAHWQF010000434.1 GCA_027334785.1 Acidimicrobiaceae bacterium | reverse complement strand
GGAAAACCGCACGTACGGATTGAAAGGGGGATGGGGAACCGGGCTCGCAAGAGCACCGCGCCCCTGACTACCAATGACCAGCGACAACCTGGCCGTCCTGTACCTCGACGGTGAGCTTCGCCAGGGCGTCTTGCGCGGCGCGCTTGCCGCCACGGACTGTCCGGCTGACCCAGCGGACCCTGCCGTTTTCACGGCCGGTGAAGACGCGTACGCGCCAACAGCCCGGGCCACGCGCCTCGATCACACCACGCACGGCTGCCTCCTCCACGGACAAGCTGTTACCCAAGAGTTACCCAAAGGCTACATGAGCGGGGTCTAGACTGTGAACGTCATATAGACATGCAGGTCAAGGCCACAGGCCCCCGTAGCTCAGAGGATAGAGCGTCGGTTTCCTAAACCGTGCGTCGGGCGTTCGAGTCGCCCCGGGGGCGCCAAGCGTATGGCTTCTGACTAGGGCTTTTGCGTCGGCCAGCGTCGTCACGTCGATCATGGTATCATGATCGGTGCAACAATGGTGCAACATTGGAAGGTGGCGACGATGAAGGGCAGCACGATCGAAAAGAGCCCTGGTACCTGGCTCATCAGGGCATATGTCGGGCGGCTCAACGGCAAGGTCACCCACGTCAACCGGACTGTCCACGGCTCCAAGCGAGAAGCTCAGCGAGCACTTGCCACGCTCATTAGCGAAGTTGACGCCGGAAAGGTGGGTGCCAGTGAGCCGCTGACGGTGGCTGACCTGTTGCACCGCTGGCTCGATGACGTTGCACCACACCGCACGCCGGCCACGATGCGCGAGTACCGCCGGTTGGTCGAGGTCAACGTCAGCCCAGCCATCGGCGCAAAGCGAGTGAACCGGCTCAGTGGGCGCGACCTGGATGACTTCTACCGCTCCCTGTCTGACCGTGGGTTGACGCCGTCCAGCATCCGTCGTCACCATGCCCTGGTTCACGCTGCCTACGAGCGCGCCGTCAGGTGGGGCATCGTCGCTGCCAACCCAGCCGACAGAGCGAGCCCACCGGCGTTGAGGCACGCGGCGGTCGAGGCTCCAGCGGTCAATGATGTGGTGCGTATCATGACAGCTGCTCGCACCAGAGGCGACAGCGTGCTGGCCACGGCGACCGGGCTGGCGGCGACGACTGGTGCGCGACGCGGCGAGCTGTGCGCTCTCAAGTGGTCGGACGTGGACTTGGAGCACGGGGAACTCAGGGTGGCGCGGTCGCTGACCGTTATCAAGCGCCAACCCATCGAAGGACCGACCAAGACCCACCAGGCGCGCACCGTCGCTCTCGACCCCACAGTGGTCGCCCTGCTGGCCCAGCGTCGACTGGATCAGGAAGCCTGGGCGACCACCATCGGCACCAAGTTGGCGGCTGACCCCTACGTGCTGTCTAGATCGGCTGACGGCTCTCTTCCATGCCTGCCAAACGGGATCACCCAGGCGTACGGCGACCTGTGCCGGTCGCTCGGCATCAAGACCCACTTCCACAGCCTGCGTCACTTTACGGCCACCCAGGCCATCGCGGCCGGCGTCGACGTGCGTACGGTCGCTGGTCGTCTCGGCCATGCTGACCCGAGCGTGACGCTGCGCACGTACAGTGACGTGCTACAGGAGTGCGACAGGGCTGCCGCAGAGCTGCTAGGCAACATCGTTTTGGGACAAGATCATACGAGATAGCATGGAATAGCCGCGCTGTCCTTTAGGGCTGGGTGCCTGGTAGACTAATTCAACCGAAAACGCTCGCCTAGAGGCCCCCCAAAAGATGACGACCAATGACAGCCCCAGTTCTGCCGACCCCCGCCTAGTCAACGGTCCCCGGCTTCAGGTCCCAGTCGTCTGGCAAGATCAAGAAGATCCGGCACCCATCCCTACGAATGCCTTCATGGCTCAACTGACGCCGGACGGTGTACTGCTTATCGGTGTCTTCGCTCGACCACCCATTCTTAGTGGAAGCGAAGCAGAGCAGCGGAAACAGGCCCAGGCTCTCCAATCGGTCTCTGTGCGGCCCATAGTAAGGCTTCTCGTCCCTTACCACCAGATCCACCTGTTGGCCGAGACGCTTGCTCGGATTGACGAGGCCATAAGGACGGGGAATATCCCGAGCTTAGAGCCTCCGCAAGAACAGCCGTAAAAGGCAGGAGTCCATGGCATCTAGCGACCATCTTGACATTTGGACGAATTTTGTTGTCATGGTTTCTCGCACCATCGCCGTGTATCCACTTCCAATACTGGAATTTGACTCTCCCGTCTACACGGCACATGTTCCAGCACCTTCCCATTACGGGGAAGTTCGTGATTACGCGATGCTGCCTCGGCTTACAATGCCATTATCAGGCGTTGTGGTCGATACTTCGACTATGACCTTCGTGAGTGACCCCCTTGATTTTGGCAACCGAAACATTCTTGCCCTGTTCACGCTAGAGCGTGACGAAGACGGCGACATGGTCTTCGCCGATACCGGTGGCGCAATGTACGGCGTAGGACCCGATTTCGCAGGTGCGGTTGAAGACTGGCTGGCCTCTGCCAAAGAGCTACGGGAAGAGTTGCGCTCTCACCACGGTGGTCTTATTGAAGAGGTTGTCGAACAACTTGAACTCTTCGACCGTGTGCTCGCGGAGAAGTCGGCTATTGCCAAGCCTTGATCCAGCTGAGACCGCCCGTAAACTGACGAGCAAGTTCGGGTTCGGCAACACGGGGGGAACAAGACACGACCGCTACAAGCTAGTCCTTGATAATAAGGTTGTCGCTTTTGTCGACCTCGCCCGTCACAAGGAACCTTATCGAGACACACTGATTGGCCGCATGGCACATCAACTCGGTGTCCGTTCGCCGACGTTCCGCGGGATGATCAGTTGTACTGTCAGCCGTGATGATTACCTTGCTCAAAGGGGTATCGAGACGGCAGTCGAGACCGCCCCAAGTAGAGACATCCCTTCCGCTACGGGAACTGCGCTTCCGTCAGGGCAGCGAGCTTCGGGACCCCAACAGCCAACATTGGAAAGTCCCAAAGAAGGGGGCTAAGAAGCGTGCTCGACCACGCTGTCCTGGACCCCAAGCCACGCCAGCAGCTTTGGTCGGCTGACGACCCACCGGCGTCCTAGCTGGACAGCTCCAGGAAGCTCGTTACGGCGCGCCAAATCGTACGCCAGGTCGCTGCTGATACCGAGCAGCTGGGCTGCAGCCGGGATGGTCAGTACGAGCGGGTCAGCCATCATTGCCGAACCTACGCGATTCGCTCAGATGGTTGTGTGGTGTCGTCCACCATCAGCGAGCGAAGCTCGACAAGGCCGCCCAAGTACAACGCATGGACCCTGCTCTCGCTGACGTGGAGTGCCCTGGCAAGTGTAGAACGACACTCCCAATGAAGACGGGCGGCCTCTGAAGCGGCAGTAGACGTGGTGACGCGCTGGGGAGGGGGGCGTGGTTGCGTTGCCGGTGGTGGGAGCGGCAAGGTGAGGAAGCCCTAGAAGGAAAGGACCCCCTCGCCCAATCTCGTGGCCGAGAAGCGAAGGGGCCCTCTGGTGATGCCCGGAGGCACCGCTTTGTTCATCGTA
>DAHWQF010000433.1 GCA_027334785.1 Acidimicrobiaceae bacterium | reverse complement strand
TGTTGATCGGCAGCTCGCGGGAGTTCGTGGGCTTCGCCGGCGAGGTCGATGCCGGCGCGGTCGAGGAGGTAGCCCGTCAGGCAGTGGCACTCGTGCCCGGCCTGGCCGGGGTCCGCTTGATGCGCGCGTACGCCGGGTTGCGGCCGGCCACGCCGGACTGCCTGCCGGTGATCGGCGCCGACCCGGCCGTCCCCAACCTGCTCCACGCCACCGGCCACGAGGGGGCCGGGATCCTGCTTTCGCAGGTGACGGCCGAACTGGTGGGGTGCCTCGTCCTCGGCCGCGAGCCCCCGTTGGACCTGACGCCGTTCTCGCCGGGAAGGTTCGCCGGCGCCGGCGCCGGGCCGGCGGCGGGCGCGCCCAGTGGAGTGGCGAGTGCGCTCGAGCGCACCCAGACCGGGCCGGCGCAGACCGGGCCGGCGCAGACCGGGCCGGCGCAGACCGGGCCGGCGCAGCCTTTCTCGGTGCGTTCTCGCCTTCCGGGTGCAAAAAACCTGCCTTTAGGGACGCCGGCCGCACCCGCCACCGCAAATCGCGCCCAGTTGGAGTGGAAAGGGGCGGAGCGGGCGCGCCGGGCTGCCTTCGCCGGCGCGCCGGGCCCTCTCGGCGCTGGCCTTGTCCATTTCTCCTACGACGGCCGTCGCCTCGTCGCCCCCTACGGGACGACCTTGGCCGGTGCACTCCTCTTCAACGGGGAGCGCGCCTGGCGGGCGACCCGGGGCCAGGGCCGACGCCGGGGGCTGTTTTGCGGGATCGGCAACTGCTTCGATTGCCTAGTCGACCTGGACGGGCACAAGGCCGTGCGCGCCTGCCTGGAGGCCCTGCAAGAAGGCTCCGAGGTGAGGAGTTCGCTCTCGGTCGGGGCGCCGGCCGAGCAAGGGCCGGCTCACGCCGGCGCCTCAGTGGAGACCGATTTGGCGGTCGTGGGTGCGGGCCCAGCGGGCATGGCGGCTGCGCTTGCGGCGGCTTCGCGGGGCGCCCGGGTGGTGCTCGTGGACTCGGGGCCGAGGCTCGGGGGCCAGTTCTTCCGCCAGCCGTTCACCGATAAGACGGCGGCACCGGCAAGCGCGGGCAGCGGGCATCTGGGTCGCCCGCCCGCCGGCCCCTACTTGCCCGCTCGTTGGCACCAGCTGGTGGCCAACCCCTCGGTCGAGCTGTTGCTCGGGTCAGAAGTGTGGTCGGCCTCCAACGACGCTGACGGCTTCGTGCTGCGCTTGGCGTCCCCGCTCCAGCCCCAGCCCCAGCCCCCGCCCCAGCCCGGGTCCCAGCCCGGGCCCCAGCCGAGTGGCTCGGCCGCCGGCACGATCCGCTCGCGCGCCCTGGTCCTGGCGACGGGGGCAACTGAGCTCACGCTCCCCTTCCCTGGCTGGGAGCTCCCTGGCGTGCTCACCGCCGGCGCCGCCCAGGCACTGCTCAAGTCTCAGGGCCTCCTGGTCGGAGGCAGGGTGGTGGTCGGCGGCACGGGCCCGTTTCTCTTGCCGGTGGCGGCGGCCCTGGCGGAAGTGGGGGCGACAGTGACGGTGGTCGAAGCCGCCCCGGCGCGTTCGGCCCCTCGGGCCATGCCGGCCCTCCTCGCCCACCCGGCCAGGCTCGCCGAGGCAGCTGGCTACGCCGCCGCCCTGGCCCGCCACGGGGTGCGCTTCCTCGCGGGCCGGGCCGTAGTGCGGGCTGAGGGCACTACGAAAGTGGAGCGCGCTGTCCTAGCCCGCCTCGGCCCCGGCTGGCTACCCCTGAGCGGTGCGGAGGAGGTGGTGGAGGCAGACGCCCTTTGCGTTTCCTACGGGTTCGTACCCCGCCTCGAACTAGCTCGCCAGCTCGGCGTCCGTGAGGTCCCCGACGAGCGCAAGCCGCTGGCCCGGGCCGCCTGGGGGAAGGGCATGGAGACGTCGGTGCCGGGCCTGTTCGTGGCCGGCGAGCTGGCCGGCGTGGCCGGGGCCGAGGTCGCCGAGGGGGAGGGGGAATTGGCCGGGCACACGGCAGCTTCTTACCTCGGGCTCCCCGACCGCCGGCCCGACCAGGAGGGACGAGCTCTGGCGCGCCGTTTGCAGGCAGCGCGGGCCTTCGGCCGGCGCCTGGAGGCGCTCTACCCCTTGCACCAGGGCTGGCTCGGCTGGCTGGACGACGCTACCGTCTTTTGCCGCTGCGAGGAGGTTACCTGGGGTGCGGTCCGGGAGGCGATAGGTGCGGGTGCGGCATCTGCCCGGGAGGTGCGCAACGTTACCCGCTGCGGCATGGGCTATTGCCAGGGCCGGACCTGCGGGCCCGCGCTCCAGCTGGCCGTGTCGGCGCTGGCGGGCCGGCCGCTAGAGGAGTCGGGCGACCTCCACAAACGCCCGGTGGCCGTCCCCGTAGCTTTGGCGGACGTCGCTCGCCGTGCCTCGTCCCCCACGCCTTGACGCCTTGACGCCTTGACGCCTTGGCGCCTTGGCGACTTGACCCGTTGACGCCCCCGAGCGGCCCCGTGGGCGTATATTCGCCTTTCCGAACCAGAGAAGCGAGGGCTAGTGGCGTCGGACCTGCAGGTGCTCGTCGACCAGCTTTCGATACGGGTCGGCGCGGCAGCGCTGTTGGAGGACCGGGAGCAGCGCCCGGTCGTCTATTCGCGCCAGGTGGGCCCGATCGACTCGGTGCGGCGGGACTCGATCCTCCACCGGGCGACATCCCCGGAGCTAATGAGCTGGTTCCGCAGCTTCGGCATCCTGGGGGCCCGCCGGCCGCTGCGCATTCCTGCCTGCCCCGAGCTCGGCATCCTCGCCCGGGTGTGCGCGCCGGCGTGGTACCGGGAACGCCTGCTCGGGTTCCTCTGGTTGATCGACCCCGACGACAAGATCGGTGCCGAACAACTAGGCGAGGTTGAAAAGGCGGCCGATCACGCTGCGCTCATGCTTTACGAGGAGCACTTGGCCCAGCGTCTCGTGGTGCAGGCGCTCGCCCACCTCCTTTCGTCCTCGGAGGAACTGAGGGAGGCCGCGGCCACCCAGCTCCTCGACCAGTCCCTCGTCCGTGACGGCGAACCCGTCGTCGTCGTCGTAGTACAGCCCCTCCCCCCGCCGGCCCATGGCCTGGCGGCTATAGAGGAGGCTTTGTTCGATGTGGGGTGGGAGGTGCCGAGCGGGTCACTCCTCCGCTTGGCGTGCTCCGACCACGGCGTTCTCTTGGTCCGCCTGCGCAACATCGACGACGTGGAGAGCACGGCGGCCATCGCCAAGGCGGCACGTGAAATGCTGGCCCGCCGGCTGGGAGCCCTGGCCGGAACCAAAGGGGCCCCTCCCCGGGTCGTGGCCACCATTGGCGACCCCCAGCTTGAGCTCCGCCGCACCGTTAGCTCCTACCGCCAGGCCAGGCTTGCCATCAAGGTGGCGGCCGCCATCCCGGCCATGGGGGACGTCGTGCGCTGGCGGGACCTCGGCGTGTTCAGGGCGCTCGCCCAACTGCCCAACCGCGAGGCCCTCGAGTCGGCGCTCGACCCCCGAGTGGAAATCCTGCTGCAAAGCGGCGAGGACGATCTCGTGGTCACGCTCGAGACGTACCTCGACCTGGCCGGCGACGCCAAGGCAACGGC
>DAHWQF010000432.1 GCA_027334785.1 Acidimicrobiaceae bacterium | reverse complement strand
GGTTGGCCAGGCCCCTACCCGAGGCATCGACGTAGGAGAGGAACCCCCGCTCGTCGGAACCCCCCCCCTCGAGCCAGTCGAGGCAGCCGACCATGGGGCCGAGCAGGGCCTCGACGCGCTCCTCGGGGGCGCCCCAGCGCCAGGCGTCGTGCAGCAGGCAGACCCAGAGCGGGGTGGCGTCCACCGTGCCGTAGTAGACGGGCGGGAGCGAGAAGTAGTTCCGGTCCCTCTTGCCCTCGCTGCCGGCGTCGTAGGACGTGCTCCGGCGCAGTTCGTGGAGGATCTTGCCGGGTTGCTCCGCCGTGCGGGGGTCGTCCGAGCGGCCCTGCCGGCGCGCCAGCGCTCCAAGCGTGCCGAGAGCGAGGTCGGTCCCGAGCGGCAGGAGCAGGCGTGCCGCCCAGAGCGAGTCGCGCCCGAAAAGGGTCAGGTACCAGGGGGCACCAGCGGCCACGAAGACCTCGCCTGGCTGTCCCGAGGCAGTCATGCGCAGCTGCGCCAGGTCGGCCACCGAGAGCTCGACCCACTTGGCGAGACGTTGGTCGCCGGCGACCACGATGGGTGCCGCGAGCTCGGCCGGGCCGGCGGGCGCGGCCTCCACCGGGGCGTTGCCCGCCTCTTCGTAGAACTCGACCGAGAGCGAGACGGTGGCGACGGCTCCGGGCGAGAGCTCGATATCCCACGCGAGGAGCCCGTGGGAAGCGTCGACGCTCGGTGGCGAGGGCGAGCTGGTCGCCTCAGCTGAACAGCGGCCCGGTATTTCCCACGACAGCCCCTTGCCAGTGCCCCGGGCTGGGACAGCCAGGGTTGGTAGGCCCTGTTTCACGGCGGCGATGCCGGCGAAGTCCGAGGAGAGCAGCAGCTCGGCGCGAAACGACAGATTCTCAGGCGCGTACGAGCGGAAGCTGAGGCGCTCTATCATCCCTCGCGGGTGGAGCTCGCGGTGGCGTGCGATGAGTGCCCGGGGGTCGGGCCGGCCCTTTTTGGGCGGGCCAGCCAGGGCCTGGAACTCGTTGACCGCTCCTCCCACCAGGTCGCGGCGGAGGCAGACCGGCTCTTGTCCGTCGACCGAGAGCACGAGCGCCGACAGCACCCTCACGTCGTTCACGTAGAGCCCATGGGCACCGCCGGGCCGGACCTGCCCGTCGGAGCCGGAAAGGGCCATGGCAGGGGCACAGACCGCGCTGACCATGTCGTGCAGGTAGGGCTGGCCCCCGCCGGCGGGTTCGGGGCGGGAGGCCGCCGTGCCTAGTGCCGCCAACTGCGCACCCTGCGTGGCCCCAGGCAAGCCGACGGGGGCGACTTGATCGTTCATATCAGCGAGGGTAGTTTCTTTGAACGTTCAACGCAGGTAGCCCGGCGCATGGCCGGCCAGTTGGGAGTGGAGGGGGTGAGGCTATGGCCGCCGCCCAGAGGGGTAGGGCACCAGGCGGGCCCGACTGGGCGCGGTCGGGGCCGAGGGACAAGAGGCCGACCATCGAGATGGTGGCCAAGCGGGCCGGCGTTTCCCGCCAGACCGTGTCCAATGCGGCCAATGCCCCCCACCGGCTCCGCCCGGAGACCTTGCAGAAAGTCCTAGGTGTGATCGACGAGCTCGGGTACCGGCCGAGCAAGGCGGCGCGCTCGCTGCGGACGCGCTCCAGCCAGGTAATAGGGTGCCGGCTCCTCCCGAGCAACGCCGGCGGCACGGGCGGGGTCCTTGACCGGTTGCTGCACGCCCTTTGCGACGCGGCCCGCTCGAAGGGTTACGACGTGCTCACGTTTTCGGTGGCGAGCGACGACGAGGAACTCGAGGTCTGCGACGACCTCCTGGGGCGGAGCGCCGTCGACGGTTTCGTGCTCGCCAACACCCACTACGGCGACGTCCGCCCCGAGTGGCTGACCGCCGCCGGCGCCCACTTCGTGGCGTTCGGGCGGCCTTGGGGCGAGGCCAACCCGGCCCACTCCTGGGTGGACGTCGATGGTGCGGCAGGCACGTCCGAAGCCGTCCACCACCTAGTTGCCCTTGGGCACTCCCGGATCGGTTGCCTGGCGTTGCCCGAGGGCAGCGGCACCGGTGACGACCGGTTCCATGGTTGGCAGCGAGCGACGGCCGCCCTCGGCCTGCCTTGTTCGACGCTCGTTGCTAGAGCCGAGGACGGTATCCGCTCCGGCAAGGCCCTTACCGAAAAGCTCCTCTCCCTACCCGAGCCGCCGACCGCCCTCGTGTGCGTGAGCGACGCGTTGGCGGTCGGCGCGGTGCGCGCCCTCGAGGACCGGGGGCTCGTGGCAGGTCGTGACGTCTCGGTGGTGGGCTTCGACGACAGCCCTGTTGCGTCGGTGCTCCGGCCGCGCCTTTCGAGCGTCCGCCAGCCCATAGAAGCCGTCGCCCAGAACCTCGTCGAGGTCCTCCTCGCCGAGATCTCGGGGACGCAACGCCGTCCTTCTCGTTGTCTCCTGTCTCCCTGGGTGGTGGCGCGCGAATCGAGCGGCCCAGCACTCGCGGGCGCGACGGGCAGGACGACTCTCGTAACCCTCCCTACCCCTGACAGCTACAGAAAGGAACAAAGCAGATGAAGCGAACCAAAGCCATAACTGGCATGGCGGCCACGGCTGCCATGGTGGCAATGTTGGCACCCGGCACAGCCATGGCCGCGAGCGCACCGCAACTCGCGGGCCCGACTCACGGGGTGACGCTCAATTTCATGATCGCGTCTTCCGGGCCAGCTGAGACCAATGCCGACAAGGCGGCAGCGGCGGCCTGGGGCAAGCAGACCGGCAACAAGGTCAACGTGATCAATTCCTCGAACCTTGTCGAGCAGCTGACAGAGGGCTTTGCGGGCGGGAGCCCGCCCGACATCTTCTACGCGGAGACGCCGATGTTCGAGAGCTTGGTCAAGCAAGGCCAGCTTCTTCTCTCGGGCAACCTCGTTTACCCGGCCAAAGACTTCTATCCCTCGCTCGTAAAAGAGTACACCTACAACAACCAGTTCTACGCCGTGCCGAAGGACTCCTCGACCCTTGCTATCGAGATCAATGTCGCCGACTGGAAGGCGGCCGGCCTGACGAACGCCGACCTGCCGACCACGTGGGCCAAGCTCGCCTACGATGCCAAGGCCCTGACGAAAAACGGCGTGACCGGACTCGTAATATCCAACACCCTGGACAGGGTTGGCGCCTTCTTCAAGGAAGCAGGCGGTAGCTATATGAACGCCGCGGGTACGAAGTTCACCTTCAACTCCCCACAAAACCTGGAGGCGCTCAAGTACCTGCAGGGCCTGGCCAAAAAGGGCTACCTCAAGTTCTCGCCCCAAGTGGACGCTGGTTGGGGCGGCGAGGCCTTCGGCGAGGGCAAGGCAGCCATGACGGTCGAGGGCAACTGGATAATCGGCGCCATGCAGACCGACTACCCCAAGATCCAGTATGAGGTGGTCCCGATGCCCGCCGGGCCGACCGGCGACCACGGCACGCTCGTCTTTACCAACGCCTGGGGAATTGCGGCTTCGAGCAAGTACACCAGGGCCGCCGTCAGCTTCACCAAGTACCTGGCGTCGCCGGCCCAGCAATTGCGCTTCGCCAACGCCTT
>DAHWQF010000431.1 GCA_027334785.1 Acidimicrobiaceae bacterium | reverse complement strand
CCGACGCTACGCCGCCGTGTCCGCCTCGGGGCTTATGCGGCGCTCAACCAGCGCGTCTCCCTCCGCTACGTGCTAGAAGGCATGTCCAAGGACGAGACCGAGGCGTACATCGCCCACCACCTGAAGCTCGCAGGCCGCGCCGACGCAGTCTTTGCAGAGGGGGCGGTCGAAGTTGTCCACCAGGTCTCCCGTGGGCTGCCCCGGGCGGTCAATAACTTGGCCACCCAGGCGCTCGTCGCCGCCTACGCAGGACGCAAGTCGGTGGTCGACGAGGCGTGTGCGCGCATGGCAGCCGCGGAGGTGGACGCCGAGTGAGCACCGCTTTCTTGAACCTGCCACCGCCCACGGCGGGTGAAATACAGCCCCCGCCGGGCTGGCCAGAGCCACCAGGGCGGGCGGCCTATGCCGGCTTGGCCGGCGCCGTAGTGGACGCGATAGCCCCCCACACCGAGGCCGACCCGGTGGCGGTCTTGGGCCAGTTGCTCGTGGCAGCGGGCTCTGCGGCCGGGCGGGGGGCCTACTTCGAGGTCGAGGCGACCCGGCACTTCCCGAACGAGTTCGTCGTGCTCGTGGGCGACTCGGCCAAAGCCAGGAAGGGCTCCTCTTGGGACCACGTCGCCCGGGCGATGGAGAAGGCAGACCCTGGCTTCCCCGCCCGGGTGCACGCGGGCCTCTCCACCGGCGAGGGCCTCATCTGGGCCGTCCGCGACCCCTCTGGGCCCGACCCCGGTGCCGCCGACAAGCGGCTCCTCGCCGTGGAGACCGAGTTCGCGAGCGTCTTGAAGGCGACCGGCCGGGACATGGGCACCTTGTCGCCGGTGCTCCGCAACGCCTGGGACGGCCGGGCGTTGCAGACGCTCACCCGCACGGCCCCGGCGCGCGCGACGGGGGCCCACGTCTCTGTCATCGGCCATATAACGGCTGCAGAGCTCGCCGCCTTGCTATCGAGCGTCGAGGTGGCCAACGGTTTTATGAACCGCTTCTTGCTCTTGGCCTGCCGGAGAGTGCGCCTGCTCCCAGAAGGAGGTGCGCCAGACCCCCTCTCGGGCAGCGGGCTCGACGAGGAGCTCGCCTCGGCCATGAAGGCGGCACGGGGGAGGGGCCAGGTCCGCCTGGGCATCGACGCCCGCGCCTATTGGTGGGACATCTACCCCGGCTTGTCGGTGGCCGGGGCGGGCCTGGCGGGCTCGATGTGCGCCCGGGCAGAGGCCCACGTGCTCCGCCTGGCGCTCATATACACATTGTTGGACGGCGCAGCCGCCATTTCCTGCACGCACTTGGAGGCCGCATTGGCGCTCTGGGGCTATTCGGCCCGCTCTGCGGCCTGGGCCCTCGGCGCCTCGACCGGGGACCCTGTCGCCGAACAGATCCACGCCGCTCTGGTAGCGAGCCCATCGGGGCTCTCCCGCACCCAGATCCGTGACCTCTTCGCCAGGAACCAGCCCGCCATAGCCATAGACCTGGCCCTCGCCTCCCTGGCGCAGTCCGGCCGGGCGACGGTCACCCGCCAGGCGACGGGGGGTCGCCCCGCCGACATCTGGGCGGCTTGCCTCCCCCCTGGGTAGCACTTCTCTAGCGTCGCCAGCCCGGCCACAGGGCCGGCTGGGGGCTGCCGGCGTCGGGACCGGTGGGTTCCGGCAGCTTAGGGGTCCCCGGCCGGCCCTGCGGGCGGTGGCCGGGGGCAGGAGCGCCGCGGCGACCTAGCCGCGACGGCACCCCGACCCTCTGACGGCTATTGGCTTTTCTCGACCTACGAACGCGAGAGCTTTGTCGTTCTGTCGTTGAGGGTGCGCCATCACCGCCTACAACGACGCCGCCGTGTTCGTTTTCCGTGGCCGGTAACACTGGGCAGTGCTTGCCAAGTGGTGACAGGCTGAGACAGCTACGGCCAAGTCGTTCTGGCACGAATCTGGCACGAAGCCTACGCACCAGATGCGTACGACGGCCTAGTGAGAGCCGGACGGACGGGGCGTACCTACATGAGGGTCAGCGCCTCCGGCAGTGCTCAAGCACACAGAAAGGGGTCGAACTGAGCGCCGAGGCAGTAACGTGGCGGTGTGTTGAAGATGGCCTCCGACCTGGAGCCCGTAGCCACCGCTGACCAGGTCCGGAAGGCGCGTTCGCAGCTAAATCAGCTTGCCACCGATCTAGAACTCAGTGATCTTCGGGTCACCAGCGACGGCACCTTGCTCCTGCACGTGGACCGGGACCCTGGTTATAGGCCCGTGATCAAGTTCGTGGCCGCGGCAGCCCAGCTGCTTGGTGCCGTACCAAGGGTCGTGACCGACGACGCTCCGGCCGCTGGTCGTTACCACGCCAGCCCTCTATGAGCGAGGGCGAGGAGTATCTTGATGCCCTCGCCAGTATCCTCAACGATCTAAGCGGGCTGTACACCTCGGTCGCACGCATTACGACTCGGACAGACCCTCGCGGTTGGCCATCCAGCGTTTGTGGATCGCCGCCGGCGAGTGCGCTCGGCTCTACTGCGCAGCCACGGGGACGGACACTGGCATCGAGCCATGGTCCTCGTTGTGGGGTTACCGCAATGTCCAGGTCCACCTCCCAGACGACATCGATGACGAACGCGGCTGGGTTGAATCCGTCCAGGACCTGACTGATTACCGGATGGATGTCGACACGCTGCGACAACCTCAGCGGCGAGGCGAACGTGGGCCGGCATAAACCAGTTGGTGGGCAGGGTCATGAGTTGCGGAACCAAGCACTGAAAGAATGCACCGACTCCAATGCCGGACGAAGTCGCGCCACCGTCAGCGCTGCCAGATAGGCATTCTCACAGGTAGCAGGGTCAAAAACCCTACCAAAATACCAAGTTGGCCACCCGCAGTGGTGGTGGGGTATATTCACAGCTGTCGAGATCCAGGCCACGAGCCCAACAGCGCCACCGATGCGTGCGCACTGCTCATCATGCAGCGGCGCGTAGGAGCCACAATTCGCGCTCCACTCTCCTCGCCAGAGGGTGGCACAAGTCACGCCAAGATGTGGCGCTAGTCAAGCCCAACGTAGCTTGGCGTTCAGCCCATGCATTCAGCCCCTCCCACTCGCGGTCACGGCCATATCGAAACGGGTGTGGCTCCGCTGGAGGGTCCGTTCAGGCAACCCCCGGGATGACCCCGCCTGCGTAACGAGAGGCGTGAACGCGCCTGTGCTCTTGTGCCAAGTGGAAGGCGAAGTACTCGGGCCAGTCTCCGTTCGAACGCACGGCTCGTAGCTTGAGGATCGCCTCCGCACCGTTGACGGACCAGCGTGCCCCGGTCACGTCCATGCGATCTCTCACCAAATGGGCACAGGCGCCTTCGATCACCCCCGTGGCGATCGGCCACCCAGCAGCAAGGGCCTTCGGGTAGTCGAGGTAGGGCTTCTTGTTCTTCAAGTAGCGGGCGCACTCGTCGGCCCGCTCGCGTGCCTTGGGCTCGAGGTGACACATGGTGGCCTTACGCCGGATGGCTCCAGCGACGATGCCGGCCTTGCCCTCGAGGACTGCCAGCGCCTTCTCGGCGACGAAGGCCTCGCCCGCAGGATCGGTCTCGGGGAAAAAGCAGCGGGCGGCTGCCCAGATGTATTCGACCACGTGGATCCAGTCG
>DAHWQF010000430.1 GCA_027334785.1 Acidimicrobiaceae bacterium | reverse complement strand
CCACACCACCGGCACCGTCGGGCGACTCGACGTAGAGGTCGATGGGCAGCTCGGAGACTGAACGGATCTCCGCGAGCTGGCCAAGGGTCATGTCCGATGGGACGTTGATCGTAGAAGCCCCGAGCCGCTCGAGCTGGACGAAGGTGACCGGGTTGGTAGGAGCGAGGTAAGCAGAGACCTTCCAGACCGTCTCGGCAGGTAGTTCCGCCCTGCGCTGGGCATCGACGAGCATTTCGAGCAGGCCGGGGTCGGCCACGAGGAAGCCGCGGATGCCCTGCTCGACGGCACGTTGAACGTCCTCGAAGGCATAGCGAAGTTGGCGGGCCCCGCGGATCCGCCCGGCAAGAGCGGGGCCGTCAGCGGAACGTGCAGACGCGCCGAGGTCCCACTCGTCTCGAGGGCCTACGAAGAGGGACACCTCCAGGCCGTTGTCAGCGCCTACGGCCGCCATCTCGCGCAACTCGGCCTTGGTGAGCATCATGGCGCCGCTGCCCTGCGAGACGCGATTGACAACGAAGTGGGATTCGTCCGCCGCCTTGACTACGGCACGGAGGGCTTCGGGGCCTTCCACGCTTGGGATTTCGATGCGAAAGTTGGCCCCGTCTGGGAAGCGGTGAGGGCTCGGGGCCGGGACGGCCTCTGGGTCGATCCCGAGGCGCCGAACGGCGAGAGACCCGTCCACCGCTCGCCCTGTGGTTCCTGGTTGGGTGCTCATGGGAGACCTCCTCGCTTGTCCCCGTTGCCACAACCTGGCCCATTGGCGGGGACGAACAGGTTTGGGGCGACTTGAGGCGATGTTCGGCTAGGCAGAACAGCGTTGTTTGGTACTGCATGAATCAAAGCACAGCTGGAGCGTAAGGTCAACCGATAGCCATTTGCGAGGAATCCCGAAGTGTGTTGTGCTTAGCTGAACAAGCCGTGCCACGTGGAGGAGTCAAGGGAGGCGATATGGGGCTCGATGGGAGGCAGCCCGGCGGGACAGGACAGGGGCCGCCGACGGACGAGCGCTACAGCCTGCGCAGCGTGCAAAGGGCGCTCCGCCTGATCGAGGTGGTGGGGTCTGGTCCCCTGTCAGGCATGTCCTTGACCGAGATCTCCCAGGAGCTGCACGCCTCGAAGTCGACGGTGCTCGCCGCGGCCAGGACGCTCGTGGACGGCGGTTTCCTGAGGGCGTCCGAGCCAGGGCCCCGCTACAAGCTCGGCACGGTGCTCATCCGTTACGGGGACCTCGCGGCCCAGCAAAGCCCCGTGGGTGACGTCTGCCTGAGCGTGCTGCGCCAGGCGTCCGCAGCCACGGGCATGACCGCTCGTCTCGCCATCGCCGAGGACGGCTACGCCGTGTGCGTGGACAGGGTCGACGGCCCGGGGGTCATCCGCTTCCAGGCGCCCCTCGGGCGCCGGGAGCCACCGCACGCCACGGCCTTGGGCAAGTCAGTGCTCGCAATGCAGGGCCGCGAGCGCGTCCAGCAGGTCTGCGCCGAGGCCGGGCTCGAGCGTTACACGCCCCATACGATCACCAACCCAGAAGCGTTGCTTGCCGAGCTCCTAACCGTGCGCCGGCGGGGTTACGCGGTCGACGACGAGGAGGAGCTGGCAGGTATCTTTTGCGTGGGGGCGCCCTTTTTCGACCACACCGGGCGCTGTGCGGGGGCGCTCAGCATAACCGATGTCAAGCAGGACCTCCCGCACTGGAAAGTCGCCGAGTTGGGCGGCCTGCTCCGCCGTCTCGCCGATGAAGCCTCTTCGCTCCTTGGCGGCCCCCGCTTCGAGGCTATTTCTCATGTCGTGGGCCTCGACCATGCGCCCCTGTTGGCCCCGGCCTCCTCCCGGGCGAAGCAGTGATGGCCAGGGCGCTCACCACGGGCGGCGATGGGAAGGCCCAGCTGGCCGAACGGCCGCCGCTGTCGCCCCAGCCTGGGCAGGTGCTCGTTGCCCCACAGGTCGTCGGGCTCTGCGGCACCGACCTCGAGCTGATCGACGGGCTCGTCGACGAGGCATTTGTGCGCTACCCGCTCGTGCTTGGCCATGAGTGGGTCGGGGTGGCGGTGTCGGGCTCCCAGGGCCTCAGTCCCGGTGACCTCGTAGCCGTCGAGGGGATCGTCCCGTGCTGGCACTGCGAGCAGTGCCGCTCGGGAGCAACGAACCTGTGCGAGACCTACGACGAGGTCGGTTTCACCCGGGACGGCGCGGCGGCAGACGATGTGTTGGTGCCGGCCGGTTTGGTCCACCGGCTCCCTCCTGGCACCTCGGTCGATGACGTGGTCATGGTCGAGCCCGCCTCGGTCGTTTACCACGGCCTTTCCCGCTTGCCGAGCCGGCCCGGGCTCCAATGCCTTGTAGTCGGGGACGGCACGGTCGCTTTGCTGGCCGTGCAGCTACTTCGCTTGTGGGCCCCGGGGCGACTAGCCTTGGCCGGCCGCCGTCGTGAGCAGGCGGGTCTCGCTCGTGCCGCCGGTGCCGACGAGGTCATCGGCGAGGTGCCTAAGCAGGCCTTCGATCTGGTAGTCGAGGCAGCAGGCACCAACGAAGGGGTGCTGTCGGCGCTCGGAGCGGCTCGCCGGGGAGGGACTGTGCTCCTGCTCGGGCTCCCCCCGCACGGCTCCGTGGCGTCGGTGCCCGTTGATGACCTTGTCAACGGTGATCTCCTCGTGCGCGCCAGCTTCGGCTACTCCTCTTCGGCCTTCTCTAGGGCGCTCGGCCTCATTGTCGCTGGCCAGTTGAAGCCCCGCGTCCTCGTCACCCACCGCTACAGCCTGGAACAACACGAGCAAGCCCTCGGGCTGCTGCGCGAGGAGGATCCCGGCGAAGCGCGGGGCAAAGTGGTGCTGCGCATTAGCTCAGGCGACGGGAGCGAGACATCTCGGCCCTCGGCACGGGCTTGAGGACCGGGGTCGGGTACACAATGTCGCTTTATGGCGTTTTCCCGGTCTTGCAAACGCCTTTTGACGACCGCGGCCAGGTCGACGAGGCCTGCCTGCGTCGTGAAGTCGACTGGGTGTTTGAGGCAGGGGCCGCCGGCGTCACGGTGGCCATGGTCTCGGAAATCCTTCGGCTCGAGCATGACGAACGGCGTGAGCTGGCCGCGCTGGTCTGTGATGCCGCCGCCGCTCGCGGCCCGGTGGTCATAAGCGTGGGTGCCGAGAGCACCGCTGTCGCAGGCCGTTTGGCTGAGCACGCGCAGGCGGTTGGGGCCACGGCAGTGATGGCTATCCCACCTGTGTCGGTGACAGCCTCGGAGATTGAACTCTACGACTACTATGAAACCCTTCTAACTTCGACCGAACTTCCCGTGGTCGTCCAGGACGCGAGCTCTTACGTGGGTTCTCACCTGCCTGTTGGCGTGATGGCGCGCCTCCACGAAAGCCACCCCGAGCGCGTCTACTTCAAGCCCGAAGCGCAGCCGCTCGGCCCGAGGCTGTCCGCGCTCCTAGCCGCCACGGGTGGTTCTGCCCGAGCTTTTGATGGCTCGGGTGGGGTTGCCCTGGTCGAGACCCACCGCCGGGGGATCGTCGGCTCCATGCCAGCCTCCGACGTGTGCTGGGCCGTGGTGCGCATGTGGCAGGCGCTGGAGAGGGGAGATTATGACCGCGCTTACAAGCTCAGCCTC
>DAHWQF010000042.1 GCA_027334785.1 Acidimicrobiaceae bacterium | reverse complement strand
CTTCACGCCCTCTACCTTTCCCGGCAAGGGCTTCTCGGAAGATGTCGGCATAAAATAAGTGTCGGCATGATCCAAATAGCAAGTGGAAGGCAGACCTCTCGACATTATCCCGCGTCTTAGCGCGGCCTCCGCGGCCAAGGTGTCTTCCGAATGGCTCCAACGGTGCCCGGTCACGAGCCTCGAGGAGTCGTCTATGAACGCGAACAAGACGGCCTTCTTGCCCCCGACGACCGGGCCGTGGAGCGCGTCGCCGGTCCAAAGCTCGTTCGGGTAGCCGGCTTCGAAGCGCCCGTAGGCGACGTTGGCGCCCGTGAGGGCGGCCCTCGTCAGGCCTTGGGCCTTGAAGTGGCGCTCCAAGGTACGAGGGTGGGGCGACCAGCCCTGGGCAGCTCGGAGCACCTCTGCTATGTGGGCGGCGCTCCTAGCTGGGTCCTCCCGGCGCAGCTTGGCGGCCAGGTCGAGGGCCTCTTTCGGGGTGCGGGGCTCTACCCGGCGGGGACCAGGACGTAGCGCCGCGTAACCGCCAGAGCGGTAGGCGCGCACCCAGCGGTCGATCGTCGGGCGAGATATGCGGACTTCTTGGCCTGCGGGGCCGAGGTGCACCTCGGCTGCGAGGGTGCGTACGAGCCTCCCCCACTCGGCTTTGGAGAGCCTCGGGTCGGAAACCTCCCGCACAAGCCCGTAGCGGAGAAGGGCGATGTCGTCTGCACGGTCCAAATTTGCCTCGTTTTCGTTCTCTAAGACGGACCGGAGGCAGTTTTCCGGCTACTCAGCCCGGAGGGGCGGGCCAGTTGGTGTTGTAAGAGGCCGTGGAAATGAGCCCTCCCCGCGTCATCTGCGAGGCCCAGGACCAAGCAGGCTTCGGCACAAGTGCAAGGCTCGCCGCCTGAGCCGCCAAGCCGAGCGCCTCGAGGGCGTCGGCAAAGGCCGTGGCGCGCGCAACCACCCCGTCAAGCGTGGGGTCGAGGGCCAGCGCCCAGGAGGTGAAGTGGCGCCCGAGCGCCTCGGCTCGGGCGGAGAACGCTTGCAGCCAGTTGCGCACCGTCTCCCGGGGCCGGCCGACCAGGGAGGCGATGACCGATTGAGAGGCGCCCTTCCCCCTGGCGAGCAGCGCTTCGCCAACCACCTCCGCCGAGTCCACCCTGCGTGCCAAGAAGCGCTCTGGGAGAAGGACCGTGGTCTTGCGACAACTACGGCAACGCCCGCGCCGGGACCGATGGCGTTCGGTACCTTCTGCCAGCCGTGCCGTACGCTCCCGGGCATACCCCCAGGGACGGAGCTGCCCCCCACAGGGCAAACAGGCAAGTTCGCCTGCCACCAAGCTCGCCTCGACATCTCGGGCGTCGCTACCTACGATGAACAAAGCGGTGCCTCCGGGCATCACCAGAGGACCCCTTCGCTTCTCGGCCAAGAGATTGGGCGAGGGGGCCTTTTCCTTCTACGACCTCCTCACCTTGCCGCTCCCACCACCGGCAACGCAACCACGCCCCCCTCCCCAGCGCGTCAGCACGTCTACTGCCGCCTCAGAGCCCGCCTGTCTTCATCGGGAGTGTCGTTCTACACCATTGACGTCACTTACTTGCTGGTTAACTGCTTGAGCGTCCACTTTTGCCGTCCTCCTCCGGGCTCTTGCTGGGGTCCTTGGTCCCTTCCCCTGTTACCGGGCCTTTGTTACCGGGCCTTTGTTACCGGGCCTTGCCGCTGGTCCTGCGATCGGCTTGTGGACTAGAGTTATAGATGTTGGGTCTTGAGACATAGAGTCTCAAGACCCAATGACTGAACGGTGAGGTTTCGATGAGCGAGGCGGCACACCCGCTCGGTGCTAGTTACGAGGTTTTGGCCACCTTGGTGAGCGCCATCAGCCGCGGCCTCGTCCTCATGTCCCTTTCGATGCCCGAGCTTGCAGGCGAACGGCTGAAGGTGAGCCCCTTCGGCGCCGCCGGCGTAAAGAAATGGTCCATCGTGGCCACGGGCATGGCGGCCGTCGCTTTCGCTTTCTTCGAGCCTGACCCGGCACTCGAGTGGGACCCGGAGCCGGTGGCGGTCCTGCGGTAGGCCCTGGCCGCTTTGAGCGCCTCCTAGGTGATTGCGCCTAAAGAGGGCGACGAGCACTGATATGCCTACCACCTCTTGGAAAAGAGGCAACCGCTGGCAGAAGGTACCCGGCACTACTCTGTCATTCTGTTCTCGGCGCCTGGTCGTCAGAGATGTTCGCGTGGCCGGGCGCCCCTATCCCTGGCTGGAGATCGCGTCGATTTAGTAGAGCGCGGCTTTGTCGATTACCGGCCTACGGGGTGGAGGGCTCATGGGCACCGGCGAGGAGACGGGGTTCGATCCTTGTCTCCACGGCTTCACCGTCTGCGCCCCTTCTGATGTGATATGCGCCGGCACCGGCCACCTCGGCCACCGCCTCGACCATGTCGGTCCCGCGGTAGAGCAGGCCGACGCCGTTGTCGGTGGCGTAGCCAGCCGGCAAGGTGCCGTTGGCCACGAGTGTGTGGAACAGGGGGCGGCGTTGCTCCTCGGAGTCGTAGTGCACTGCGTTGGAGAAGGGCAGGAACCCGAGTGCATCGGTGACTGGACGCAACTCCGGCCCGAAGGAGTCAGTGGTCCCGCCGATATGCCAACAGATTGAGCCCGCCGACACGCCGGCGAGGACGATGCCCCGCTCCCAGCAGTCCCGCAAAACCCGGTCCAGACCGTGAAGGCGCCACAGCGCGAGGAGGTTGGCCGTGCTGCCACCGCCGACCCAGACTGCGTCCTGCGCCAACAGGTGAGCCGCTATGTCAGCGACGTTGGGCATGGGGAAAAGGTTGAGGCAGGACAACGTCACCTGTCGGTCGTAGTACGCGGAGTGAAGGGTCGCGTTCCACCAGGCTTGGTCGCCGCCGGCAGTATTGACGAAGCAAAGCTTGGGTGTCGCCCGGGGCTGAGCCAACTCGAGTGCATAGTCGAGCAGGGGACCGGGGCGCACGAGGGTCCGAAGATCGGGGAACAACCCTCCGCTCGTGGCGAGGATGGTCGGTTGCGTGGTCATTATGACCGCTCGTCGGCCTCCGTCACGTACTCCCAGTCCACGTGGTCTCGGCGCTCGATGGTGATCGGTGTTTGTCGGGCCTTGGACAGGCCCCTTGCATAGTCCTCGGCGGCATCGTCATCAAGCAGTTGACGTTGCTCGACCTCAGTCTCGTCTGGCTGGAGGAATCGGTAAAGAGAACTACCGCCTGAGGAGGGTTGAATACCTGCCATTGGCCTACGTTACGCCAAGTTGGACGGTTCTGCCGGGCGCGCCACCCGTGCTCAGACGCGCGGGCCGGGTCGGGCGGACGACCCAGCCCAGGTACGGGTTCGGGTGACTGTAAAGAAACCCGGCCTGGCCCCGGCCCGGATGGGGTAGTTGGGCAGGACTTGCCAACAGCCGCCAACCGTCGGGCCGGCTTTAACTACTCCTGGAGTATGTAAATCCGGCCCAGCAAAAGCGGGAGGGGGTTGAAGCGTTGTTAATTCACGCCCGGCGCGGCCTATAAGGGGCGACGGGCGGCCTTATTTGCAAACGGGCCCCCAAGCTCGCCCGCCGCTCGCCGGCCCTTACCCCAGAGCCGCCTGCGCCGGCGGGCGGGGTCCCGTAATCGGCCGGCGTCTGGGGGCTGTGGCTGTCAAACGGGATGGGCCCCTAGCCGGCGATGACGTTCGGTTGGTGATCACCCAGAGCCAGGTACCGTCGGGCTGCCGGTGAGCCACCTCAGCGGTCGACAGCGGTCGCCCCGCCAGCGAAGCGAGTCGAGGTGAGCGCCGGGTCGCCACACTGCAGGGACGGCTGCACCTCTCCGATGAAGTTCGGCGGGTTCGCTAACAACTGTTGGTAGAAGTGCCGGATGGCGTCGTGCCCTACGAGTTGGCCGGCACCGCCGGAGGCCAGGACTGCCGTTGCCTCGTAAAGGGCGACTACACCCTCGACATCGCCTTGGCGGGCTCGCTCGAGGAACAAGCGGCCGAGGTCATCTGGCTGCCTTGCTTTGCCATGATCGGTGGGGCCATCCATAAACGTGGCCGAGTATATAACCCTGAAGGTTGCGCCCAAGGCGAGCAACAGCGCATCGACGCGTTCCACACGGGGCTCGCTGAGAGTGCCCCGCATTTCGTGCTTTTGCGCCGCCTCCGGGCCAGCCCTAACCTCTCGGCCCATGGCCTCAGCGGCGTAGGTTCTTCCGCAACGCGTTCGCTACTTGTCCGCAGCTGAGGGCGGGCTTGGAATGGGCCGCCTTAGGGTAGTTGGACGGGCCGAGCGAGGGGACCTGCCAAGCGCTCGCCGCGTAGCTGATCGCCTTTTCCGCTAGGGAGAGCGCCTGGTCGTCATCGACCCGACCGTGGCGCAGCACTTGGGAGACCAGTCTCGCGGCGGCGGGCGTCTCGATGAGCCCTCCGTGGAAGGCCGGCACCACGACCGAGGGGTAGGAGAGTTTGTAGGTTGTGGGCGTGGCGGTGGCATCAGCTAGAGGGAGCAGCGCGAACTGGCGAGCCCCCGGGAGGGGGCAGGCCATGGCTTCTCGCAGGAGGGGGGCCTCGCTGTCCAAAGAGGCCAGAAGCGGGTTGTCCGGCGACAGATCCACGGGCGAGACCGACTGAAAGGCGTCGCCGATCAACTTCATGGCCGTGCTGCTCGCTACCCCCCACCCCTTGTCGCCCTTAGTGGGGTACCAGACGCGCCCGGGGCTCACGAGGGGGCTCGCCATCACGAGCATCGACACGTGGAGGTCGGGCCTGGCCAAGAGGGCAGATTTAGCGATGAGCGCTCCCTCGCTTTCGGCCACGATGTCGACGCTTTGGCCCGTGGCTTGGTACAGTGCGGCCACCTGCTGCAGGAGCATCCGGTCTAGCTGCCCGAGTGGCTTGGCCGTGTCCGCCCCTTTGTAGGGCAGCGGTGCACCCGATGCTGTGAGGCCTCGGTAAGAGAAGGGTTCCTCGATGAAGTTCCCTGGGATCGGGTGCTCGCTGGTGCCGTCCCAACTCGAACCATAACCCGAGACAAGGAGCACGGCCGGCCCGGTCGATGCGTAGGCGGAGGGGGCTGTGGCCAGGGGTTCGAATGTGCTGGTTGGGGACCTCTTGGCCGACTCGAAGCCGAGGACGGTGCCTCCCACGACGATGGCGGCCAATGCGGCAACAGATAGCGCCGCGACTGGCACCTTGTGGCGCGCCGGTTCGCGGTCGGCTACGGCATGGACCACGCCGAACCACGACCAGGCGTTGAACAACCCGGAAAGCGCGGCGACCACGGGCCAAAGCACCCGTGGAGCGGCGGACATGGCGGCGCTCGAAGCGCTCAGCACCGCGAAGGCCAGCACCACCCACCCGAGGGCCCGCAGCGAGAACAGCCTTCGCCACCAGTCGCCGCTCACTGCAGCAGGGTGCACGATCAATGCGACGAGCAGTGCCAACGGCACGGCCGCCAGGAACAGCCACGAGATAGGCACGGCGGCCAGGCCAAAAAGCAGGGCCACGCTGGGTACAAGGAGCACTGCGGCCAAGGCGGTGCCAAAGACGCTACGGAACACCAACATGGCCGGGGAAGGGCGAGCCACTCGCCCCGGCCAGGCGAGGCCGATCGAAAGGGCGGTGATCGCCCCCCGTACGAGGAGCATCGCCCCGAGTTCGCCAGCCAGAGCCCACCAGGAGTACTGGTACACGCTTATCCAGCGGAGGTCGCCGAACACGCCGAAAGGTGCGATCGCGCTCGCCTGCGGCGCCAGGTCGGGCCGAGCGTTGGGGTCGAATCCCATGACTAAGCCCGTCTGCACCAGGTTGAGGCCAATGCAAAGCGCGGCCAACCTGGGCCATGAGGGTACGCCGCGGAGCGCCCCGACGAGGCGGGCCGTCCTTTGGCCCGCAGTGCGAGCCTTGGCCATAACTAGACCATACCCGCCGGGTGCCGTCGTTAGCCGTGACTCTTGGGACTAGCTACTCCACCAGAGGGCCGGACTGCTCATCGGGCGGAGGCGCCGGGGACCGAACCGGGGACGACCGAGCCGTGTAAGGTCGAAAAGGCCGCTCAGCCGCCGGCGCTGCGCCGGCTCCGCGCCCGCAGGACCAGCGCTTGGCGTTCCATGCCGTCGCTGGCGCCCTCGGGGTGCAGCCGCCTCACGCCGTCTTGGAGCCGCGCCGTGGAGGAGACCAGCCACTCCTGGCACTGAGGCGCCGGCAGTGGGCGGGCAAGGAAAAACCCTTGTGCGGCATCGCAACCGAGGCCCTCTAGGTGTGAGAGCGTGGCCTGGTCCTCGACACCTTCGGCGGTCACGGTGCGGCCAAGGCTGCGGGCGAGCTCGATAGTAGAGCGGACTATTGCTTCGTCGCCTTTGTCGTGGGTGATCTCCTTTACGAACGAACGGTCGATCTTCAGTTCATGGAAGGGCAACTGCTTAAGGCGGCTGAGGGAGGAGAAGCCAGTCCCGTAATCGTCGATGGAGAGGCCGATGCCGAGGCGGCGGAGCCGGGAGAGCACCTGGAAAGAGCCCTGGAGGTCCGCCATCGCCGAGGATTCCGTGAGCTCCAAGGTGAGGGCGCCCGGCTCCAGGCCTGTTTGGTCGAGCAGGTCGTTCAGGCGTTCGGCTAGGTCCATGCTCATGAGGCTCCTAGCCGAGAGGTTGACCGCCACGTGCAAGCCTGGTACGACCAGCTGGCGCCACGTCCGGGCCTGCTTGAGGGCAGTACCGAGGACCCACCAGGTGAGCTGGTCGATCAAGCCGGCGCTCTCGGCCACGGGGATGAACTCCGTCGGCGGGATCGGGCCGAACTGGTCATGGTTCCAGCGCAGCAGGGCCTCGCAGCTCACCACTTTGCCCGAGGACAGTTCGACGACCGGTTGGTACCACACGTCCAGATCCCCGAACTCGATGGCCTGGCGCAGTTCGGTGGCGAGCCTGAGGCGGCGCAGCGTGCTCTGGTCCGCGGCCCGGTCGTAGAAGCGGGCCCCCCCACCGGAGCGCTTGGCCGTGTACATCGCGATGTCGGCGTGGCGCATAAGGCTCGTGGCATCGTGGCTGTGCAGCTGAGACACGGCCACACCGAGGCTCGCCCTCACGTCCAGGAGCAGCCCCTCAACAGCCAGGGGCTCGCGTATGAGGTCGAGCACCTCCTCCGCCTTGGAGGAGATCGCCTCTTCGCTCGGAGCCCGCGGCATCAGCACAGCAAACTCGTCGCCGCCGAGGCGGGCCACGACATCGCCTCCCCTGGCCAAAGGTACGAGGCGGTGGGCGACCTCGACCAGGATGGCGTCGCCGGTGTGGTGCCCGAGGGTGTCGTTGACCTCCTTAAACCCGTCCAGGTCTATGAGCAGCACGGCCACCTGCCCCCGGCCGTTGTCGGCGTGCAGTGCGTCCTCCAGGTGCTGGGACAGGTAGGACCGGTTGGGTAGACCCGTGAGCGAGTCGTGCTGAGCTTGATGCTGGCGCACTTCGGCTTCTAGCCGGAGCGACTCGAGCAGCCTGCTGCTGCGCAGCGACACCTCGGCGTTGGCTGCGAGGACCTCCAAGAAGCGCCGGTCCTCATCGCTCCATCCTTCGTGCCTGAAGGGACGGTCTGCTACCAGCAGGTACCCCGAACTTGGGTCGTCGTGCTTCAAAGGCGCGACCAAACCCTCCCGCAACCCGTGCTCGTGGAGAGCTTCGCTCAGTTCGCCTACTTCGTGCTTGCCCTCGCTAAACAGCATGGCCCCGCCCTCGAAGGCGATCGT
Organism: Acidimicrobiaceae bacterium; assembly: GCA_027334785.1. GTDB lineage: Bacteria > Actinomycetota > Acidimicrobiia > Acidimicrobiales > Palsa-688 > JAJZYO01. Next base: position 5,209 of record DAHWQF010000042.1, on the reverse strand, counting down.
GTCGAGATGCGTGAGGGCCGTTTGCGGCTCGATGGCCGGTGGCCCTTCGCCGGCAAGAGCGCAGTGGAGGGCAACCCCCGGGTAGCCCCTGTTGCCTTTCCCGGCTGAAATGGGGAGGACCAGTTCGGCATGGCTGGCCGAGAGCAAAGTGCGCGCCTCGTCGAGCACAGCCGCGATGACCTCGGAGGCTTCGATGAGAGACGACACATTGCGGGTGAAATCGAACAGCCGGCCCAGGTTGGCCCGGTGCTGGCTGGCCACCGCCGCTTCCCGGTACGCGAAGACGGCTGCACCCACAACGGCGACGAACAGCACCACGCCCCACTTGTTCACGGAGATCAAGGTGACGGCCATGAGGCCCGCCAGCGAACATACGACTACTCCCAGTGCAACCTGGGTCAGGATGGGCCTCAGGGCAGGGCGGCGCCAGCGAGGGTCGACCGCACCCATGATGCCGAGCAGCAGGACGATGTTCACGAGGTTTATTGCGGCGATGGCGGTCACGCTGACCGCCCAACCCTGCAACTTCGCGGGAGATGAGCGGCCGATCAGTTCGTCGAAAACGAAGATCCCCGCGCACGCGCTGGCCGCGTAGACCAGTAAGTTCATCAGGGTTTTGACCGGTTGCAGCCGCCGCTGCACCCCTGCGGCCAAGTTGCCAGCAGACAGCGCGATCAAGGCCAGGGCTGGAGAGAGGAAGACGGTGGCCACCAGGGCAGATATTTCGGACAGGGCCACGGAGGCGCTGTGCCTGCGGTTACGGACCGACACCGGGTACAGGAAGGCGGCCCACGTGCCTAGCGCCACGAGCGGCGCAAACCAGGTGTGGTTACCGCCTACAGGCTGGTGTCCTGAGAGGCCGAAGGTGTAAGCGAAGGCGGTGGCTCCAGTCAGGAGGGCCGCAAAGAAAAGAGCGCGCCCAGTACTGAGCGTACCTCGCCCTCCCGGCGCCGTTTGCCTCCTTGTTCGCTCCAATGGCCCAGCCCCAACAACGGGATAAAACCGCAGGCAACCTGGAAGGCAGCCAGCGCCAAGTCTAGGGGAACGCACTCGTGTCGATAGTTAACCACCCCCGGGCCGCGAGCACGAGGCAAAATCGGAAATCGCGTCTGGGTCTCTTCCCCTATGCCGGGGACAATCCGATAGTAGGAACAGCAAGGAAAAGGGCATAGTTTTGAGGCGCGTCGACGGGTCGCGTACCGTTACAGCTGCAGCCGGCGGAAAGGCCTTCACCAGGTCCACCGCGCCCGGCCGGGTACGCATGGGGGCGCGCTTTTGGCAGCTCTGGTGGGCCACAGCCATCTCCTCCACGGGGGACGGTTTGGTCGGTACCGTCGCCTTGCCACTCTTGGCACTAACCATGACGCGCAACGCGGTGGCAATTGCTGGTGTGACGGCTGCCAACAAGGCGGCTGCTGCTGCGTTCTCCTTGCCAGCGGGCCTCTTGACCGATCGCGTGGACAGGCGGGACCTGATGTCGGCGTGCGAGCTGGTGCCGGGCCTTGTCGTCGGCGCCCTCGTGGCGGCCATGAGCCTGCACGTTGCGGACCTGGCCATGGTCTACGGCGTGGCGGTCGTGGTCGCGGTCGGTGACGTGACCTACAAGCTGGCCCTGCAAGCAGTGTTCCCCGAGGTCGTCGCTCTCCCGGAGCAACTTGGCGTCGGCAACGGGCGGCTCATGGCCGTGGACGGGGCCGGGGAACAACTCGTCGGGCCCGCGGTCGGCGGCTTCCTGTTCGGCGCCGCTCAGCGCCTGCCGTTCTTCGCCGACGCGGTGAGCTTCGTCGCCTCGGCGGTCTTGGTCCGTACGAGCGTGCCCTCCCGAGGCGCGAAGGGCACCCATGTTGTAGCTGGCCCAGTAGAGGAGGGCGCGGGCGCCGTCGGGCGACACCTGGTGCGGCCTCCGTCCCATCGCCGGCCCAAAACCCCTTGGACCGCAGACCTGCGCACGGGCTTCAGGGTGTTCAACGCCAAGGCGGCGCTCAAGCTGTTGGCCGGCGCCATGGCGGCTACCACTTTCAGCCAGCACATGGTCTTCGGCTTGCTCGTCATCTACGGCGAGCACCTCCTCCGGCTGAGCCCCACCGGTTACGGGGCGTTCCTGGCTGGCGCGTCACTTTTGGGCGTGGTGGGGTTCTTCTTCGGTGGCGCGGCGCAGAAGCGCCTCGGCGCTTCCGGGGTGATCATCACGGGCTCGTTGCTCTGCGGCCTGTCCTACCTCGGGATGTCTGTGGCTGGCGTGGCCGTACTGGCCGCGGTGTTGTTCGGCCTCCAAGAACTCGGTACGGCGATCATGAACGTCGGCTCGGTGACCACCCGCCAGCAGCTGATCGCCCGGGACTTTTACGGCCGCGTAGGCAGCGTGCACCGCCTCTTCGTCGCCACCGCGGCACCCCTCGGTGCCCTCGCCGGCGGTTTCGTGGCCGACGCCTGGGGGGTCAGGCCGGCGATGCTGGTAGCCGGTGCCCTCAACCTCGTTGTCCTGGCTGCGTTGACGCCGGCGGTCCGGCGCCACCTTCCGTCGGCCGGCCGGCGCGCTGCCGGCGCCAGCGCCGGCGCCGGGTAGCCTCGCCGCTCTGCTCTCCCGGGTTCAGGCGGCCTTGGCCGCCGCCACTACGGCGGCGCCGACCTGGGCGACCTCGTCGTCATCGCAGATGTACGGGGGCATGGTGTAGACGAGGTCCCGGAACGGGCGGATCCAGACCCCGAGTGCTAGCGCGGCGGCCGTGGCGGCCCTCACATCCACCGGGTGGTCCATCTGCACGACCCCGATCGCCCCGTGGTAGCGCACGTCCACCACGCCGGGAAGGCGCGTGGCGGGGGCGAGCGCCTCTCGCAGGCCGGCCTCGATACGGGCGATGTCGCCCGGCCAGTCGAGCGTGAGCAAGAGCCCGGTGGACGCCAGCGCGGCAGCGCACGCCAAGGGGTTGGCCATGAACGTGGGGCCGTGCACCAAAGCGCCTGCCTCCCCGCCCGAGACGGTGAGCGCCACTTCCGTCGTGCAGATCATGGCGGCGAGGGACAGGTAGCCGCCTGTCAGCGCCTTGCCCACGCACATGATGTCCGGCGACACCCCCGCGCTTTGGCAGGCCCAGAGCGGCCCCGTCCGGCCCAAGCCGGTCGCGATCTCGTCGAGCACCAGGAGGGCACCGTGCTCGTCCGCGATCTCCCGCAGCACCCGGACGTAGCCGGGGTCGTAGAACCACATACCGCCGGCCCCTTGGACGACGGGCTCGGCCACCACAGCAGCTATCTCGCCGGCGTGCTCGGCAGCCAGCCGCCGGGCCGCAGACTCCCAGCTCGGGTCGACACCTACGCCGGCCGGGGGGCGGGGCAGGAAGACCTGGCGGGGGAGAAAGGACGCGAACAGGTGGTGCATACCGCCGACGGGGTCGCAGACCGACATGGCGCCGAAGGTGTCGCCGTGGTAGCCACCGGCCAGGGCGAGGAACTTCCCGCGCCCGGCGTGGCCGAGGTTGCGCTGGTACTGGAGGCACGCCTTCAGGGCGACCTCAACCGAGACGGACCCCGAGTCGGCAAAGAACACCCTGTCCAGGCCCGGGGGCATCATGCTGGCGAGCCTCCTGGCCAGTTCGATGGCGGGTGCGTGGGTGAGCCCGCCGAACATCACGTGCGCCACGCTCTGCAACTGCCCGGCCACGGCGGCGTCGAGCGTCGGGTGGCGGTAGCCCCAGATGGCCGCCCACCAAGAGGACATGGCGTCGACGACTTCCCGCCCGTCGGCCAGGCGAAGGCGTACCCCTTTGGCAGACTCGACGGGCAGGACCGGCGACGCCGAGGGCAAGGGCGCGTAGGGATGCCAGACGTGGCCCGCGTCGTAGCCCAACAGCTCCGCCCAATCGGGACCGCCCAGTCCTGGGCTGCCCAGTCCTGCGCTGCTCAGTCCTGCGCTGCTCAGTCCTGGGCTGTTCGGTCCGGCCCCGCCGGCGGGCCCCGGACTATCCATGGAGCTCACCGAGCCGCCTTCACCGCGTGCTCCCGCGGCATCGCCTGGCTTCATGCCGCCACAATGCCAGCTCTACCTGTGCCAGCTCCACGTGTGGTAGCTCCACCTGTGGCCGCCCTACCTGAGGGCGCGCGGGTCCCCGGGGGGGAGAAGGGGACCCTGGTGGTGGGGGGCTAAGGGCCAGGGGGACGCCGTCAAAGCCTCGCGCCCACCACTTGGAGCTCAAGCTACCAGCAGAAGCCGTTATCCAGGTGTCCGGAGCGTGACAACTGTGTAAATCAATCCTGAGAACCGCGGCTCGGGGCTTCGCCAGGCCAGAGGCGGTGGTGGCGTACACTCTGGAGCGGTGGTCAGCGTCTCGGTCGCCAGCGAGGCCGACTCCGAACTCGTAGCTGCCGTCCGCCGGCTGGTGCCCCAGCTCTCCACGTCGGCCGTCCTGCCCGGCGCCGGGGAAGTCAGCGAGATCGTGGCATCTCCGGCCACCCTCTTGTTGGTGGCGAGGGACCGAGCGCTCCGATCCGTGGAGGGCGAGGCGGCGCGCGCCCCAGGCGAAGGCGAAGGGAGGGATGGCCCCATCGTGGGCATGCTCACGCTGGTCCTTTTCCGCTTACCCACGGGCCTGCGTGCCTGGATCGAAGACGTGGTGGTAGACACTGGGGCGCGGGGACGCGGGGTGGGCGAGGCGCTTACCCATGCGGCCGTGGGCCTGGCACGGGCCAGGGGGGCGGCGACGGTGGACCTTACCTCGCGCCCGTCACGGGAGGCGGCCAACCGCCTTTACCAGAAGCTGGGGTTCGAGTGCCGCCAGACCAACGTCTACCGGTACGACTTGCGCCGGGCGGAGTGAGACGCCCTCAGTAGGCGCGAGCCACGACGGCGGCGAGGTCGGAGAGGTCCTCGTAGGTGCCTGGCAGCGACCCGTCCTTGCGCTGCAGGGCCCGTATGGTCACGCCGGCCTCGTTGAGCGTCGCCTCCCCGCTGTCCCCGGCCAGGGCCGAGCCCGCCAGCACGCCAAAGCCCGTCTGCGCCGCCTCCTCGGCCTCCTCGAGCGAGGCGACCGAGCTCGTGTGGTCCTCCAGGTACCGGCGCGCCTCGGACAGCAAGGCGCCCTGAGCTTCCTCGAGTGCCCTCGCCACTTCGGCGTCGACCTGGCCGAGGGCAACGGGCACCTTAGAGTTGCTGTCGCGCCGGCACAGGACCGCCTTGCCCTCCGCCAGGTCGCGAGGGCCGACCTCCAGCCTG
>DAHWQF010000429.1:1901-3608 GCA_027334785.1 Acidimicrobiaceae bacterium | reverse complement strand
CGGCGATCTCCCGGTCGAGCTGGCCCACCTCGGCGTCAACGGCGTCGACCAGGTAGCGGGTCGACTCGACCCTGGTCCCGTACGCCTCACCGAGCGGGCAGGTCCCGAGCAGTTCCTTGCCGGCGACCCCGAACAGGTCCGACATCGGCACTGCCACCCCTTCTTTGGCCAGCACGGAGTGGGCTTGGGACTCGAGCCCATGAGCGTGAGCTGCAGGTCACAGTTCACCTTCATGGCGACGACCGAGGACAGGGCATCCATGTGGAAGAAGTCGACCCCGTCGGAGATCGAGTTCTCGATCAGCATGCGCTTTGCGTAGGCGTCGACCAGGCCCACCACCCCCCGGCGGAGCTGGTTGGTTATGAGCAGGGTCGGCTCCTCGTGGCCTAGCTCGGTTATGGCGACCTGGCGGACCGGCCCCTCGTAATCGCGAAGCGAGATGCGCTGGTCCAAGACCTTGGGCGTCTTGTAGGCGCGTCGGACGCTTGTCAGCTCGATGCGCCGCCATGCCGAAGCGGGGGCGGAGCCGAGCTCGGCGAGCAGGCCGGCCGAGCGCCGCCGGAGCGTGATGAAAGCGACCCCGAGCTTGTTCAAGGTGTCGAGGTTCTTGTAAGTGGTGAGCTTGGAGTCGAAGATGAGCTCTTCTGGCAGCTTGCCGGTCCGTGCCTGCCAGAACTCGACGAAGCGCATGACCTCGTCGGCCTGGTCGGCCTTTCGTACCTCGGCGTTCGCGTAGCAGAAGACCCGCTGGCCGGTGTCTTGGGCCAAGAAGGCGAGCACGCCCTTTTGCCGACGGCTGCGCTTGGAGACGTAGTGCTTTTCGACCAAAGCGTCGTCGCCGTGGTAGGGGACCGTGTGGAAGTCCAAGTGGAAGCCCACCCCGCGCTCCAGCCCGAGGCGGCCCATGGCCTCGAACCAGGCTGTCATCAACTTGGGGTAGCAGGCCGGCCGCACCCGGCAGCTGTACTCGCTCAAAAAAGAGCGTTTGGGGATGGCGTTCAGGCCGGCGAAGAGGGCGAGGCCCTCGTCGAAGACCTTGGCCATGCCGTGGCTCGTACGGGCCTCCCCGGTCAGCTTGAGCGCGAGCAGCGAGCGCATGGCCGCCCCGGCGGGCACCATCTTGCTCCCCGGCAGCCCCACCTTTTGCACCATCTCGTCGAAGCCCACCTGGGCCAGGGCGGGGACGAAGAGGAACAGGCCGCCCACGTCGGTGCGGAGCTGCCTGGGGCCGAAGTCTGCCGCCCTTGTGTCGGCGACGGCGGCCGGGGTTGGCCCCACCTGGCGCGGGCGCTCCTCGTCGGCCCGGCGGGGCAGGCGGGAGAAGCCCTCCTCGGACAGCACCGCCCAGACCGCCGGTGGGGAGAGCGCCTCTCCGTCTTCGGCGAGCACCGCGGAGATGTCGTAGACCGAGAGGTTCTGCTTCCTCAGGGCTACGACCTTGGCGCGTAGGCGGCTCGCCTTGGGGGCCGGCTTCTCGGTGGCCCTGGCCCGGGCCCGCTCGGGCAGGAAGAACTCCCGGGACGGGTCGGAACGGAACTCGTGGCAGAGCACCCGGAAGCTCCCAGGTGTGTAGCCGAAGCGGGCAGCGGCCTCCCTGGACGGCACCTTGTCCACGAAGTACGCCCGGAGGGCCTCGTACTGGCGGTGCGTGGCGTTCACCGGCTCCAAGAAGGCCCTCTCCACCTCTGTTAGCTCTTGTGCTTCACT
>DAHWQF010000429.1:0-1891 GCA_027334785.1 Acidimicrobiaceae bacterium | reverse complement strand
GCCTGGTCCCCGTGGTAGGGGATCGTGTGGAAGTCGAGGTGGAAGCGCACCCCTCTCTCCAGGCCGAGGGCGCTCATGGCCTCGAACCAGGCCGCCATCAGCTTGGGGTAGCAAGCGGGGCGCACCCGGCAGCTGTACTCGGAGAGGAACGAGCGCTTGGGGATGGCGTTCAGGCCGGCGAAGAGGGCAAGGCCCTCGTCGAAGACCTTGGCCATCCCGTGGCTCGTCCGGGCTTCCCCGGTCAGTTTGAGCGCGAGCAGCGAGCGCATGGCCGCCCCGGCTGGCACCATCTTGCTGCCCGGCAGCCCGACCTTGGCCATGACCTGGTCGAAGCCCACCTGGGCGAGCCAGGGCACGAACAAGAACAGGCCGCCCACGTCGGTGCGGAACTGGCGGGGGCTAAAGTCTGCCGCCCTTATGTCGGCTACGGCGGCCGGGGCAGGGCCCACCCGGCGCGGCCGCTCCTCGTCGGCACGGCGGGGCAGGCGGGAAAAGCCCTCCTCGGACAAGATGGCCCAGACAGCGGGCGGGGAGAGCGCCTCGCCTGCCTCGGCCAGCACGGCCGAGATGTCGTAGACCGAGAGGTTCTGCTTCCTGAGGGCTAAGACATTGGCGCGCAAGCGGCTCGCCTTGGGCGCCGGCCTCTCCGTGGCCCTGGCCCGGGCCCGCTCGGGCAGGAAGAATTCCCGGCCCGGGTCGGAACGGAACTCGTGGCAGAGCACGCGGAAGCTCCCAGGCGTGTAGCCGAAGCGGGCAGCGGCCTCCCTGGACGGCACCTTGTCCACGAAGTACGCCCGGAGCGCCTCGTACTGGCGGTGCGTGGCGTTCACCGGCTCCAAGAAGGCCCTCTCCACCTCTGTTAGCTCTTGTGCTTCACTGCTGAACACATTACCACAATGTCAGATCGGCGGGCCGGAGTGGTGGATCCTAGAGAGCGATGACGACACTCTTGTAATTACACGCTCTCTGGTCCGAGCAGGAAAGTGGCGTCCGCCACCTAACAATGTGGGTAGCGGTTCATCGGTTGCCTCTTCGGGCTAACCAGCTTGTCCCCGGTACCGCCATGCCGCAGGGCAACTAAGCGACTGAGGGTTATCTCAACCGCCTTGCGTGGGAGTCCAGGCTAGGCGGGGCGGCATATCCCTGTTCTGGCCCCTTTGTGGCCGGGGTGGGAGCGCGCGTCAAAGACCGCAGTGCGCTGCGACCTGGAGGAGAGCCTCTGGGTCTTCGTGCCGGAGCTCGGAGCCGTTGATCTTGCCGGACACCCACTTAGTCAACAAGCCCGGCTTGGCGTAGTGCTCCATGGTCTTGGCGGCGCACCTGACCGAGCTGGCCGGCGCCGACGAGCCAGCAGTGCTGCTCCAGCGCCGCTCGACGGCTGACAGGGACGGCCCGCCACAGGCACCGAGCACCAGCGCAGCGGACAGAGCGGCTGCTGTAACCGAGACTTTGCGTACCCGCCGAGGTTACCCTTCGCGCCTCATGCTCTCCAGCGCTGCCATACAGCCCGGGCAGATCTCCTCTTCGTGTGCGCCGAAACCGAGCGTGGTGGCCTTGGGGAACGAGTCGCGGCAGACGGCACAACGGACCAGCACGGTGACCGTGGTGCCGGCCAGTTCCTTCCCCCAGTCGGCGACCCCAGGTGGGACCTCGACGCCAGCCTTGACGAGCGTAGCGACGGCGAAGCGGTACGACGCTAGCGCCTGGCACAGCACGAGCTGCTGGCGGTACGTGATCCGGTTGCTGATTACCTTGCGTTCCCTGTGCGGCATCATCAGCCTCCTCCGTGGTACCTATGCCGGATCCGCTCGCGCACCATGCGCACGAGGACCCAGGCCGCCGGTGATCCCTGGTCGCCGCCGATGACGTCGTGGTCCTCCCCGGCCATCAT
>DAHWQF010000428.1 GCA_027334785.1 Acidimicrobiaceae bacterium | reverse complement strand
GTCGCGGCTGGTGCGGCTGGTGCGGCTAGTTCGAGCGTTGGGGGGCCTGTGCCCGAGGGTGGCGGTCTCGACGGGAGACGTAGGGTGTGGGGCCGGGGTGAGGTGGGCGGCGCGTTCAGGCTGCTGCTCTCGGCGAACCCGTTGCCGATGTGGGTCTATGACCTCGGCTCACTGCGTTTCTTGGAGGTAAACGAGGCGGCGGTTGCCCACTACGGCTATTCGCGCGAGGCGTTCTTGGCGATGACGATCGCCGATATCCGCCCGGCTGAGGACCTCGAGCGCCTGCGGGAGACCGTCGCGGCTCGACGGGAGTCGTTGCAGTTCTCGGGGTCGTGGCGTCACCGCCGTGGCGATGGGTCGCTCATCGATGTGGAGGTGACTTCGCACCTGCTCGACTGGGAGGGGCGCCCGGCGGCGTTGGTGGTCGCCCAGGACGTGACCGAGGCTCGCCGGCTGGAGAAGGAGCTCGCCCGTCGGGAGCTGTTCGACGAGGCGACCGGGCTGGCCAACGCGGCGCTGTTCGCCGACCGCACGGCGGCGGCCCTGGCGCGCGCCGGGCAGAGCGGCGCTCAGGTGGCGGTGCTGGTGGTCGGCCTGGGCGCCCTGGAAGAGGTGGCCTCGACGGTCGGCGACGAGGCGGCCGACGCGGTCGTGGCAGCCGAGGCGCAGCGCCTGTACTCGTGCTGCGGGCCTCGGGACACGGTCGGTCGTTTGGGCGGGGGGCGTTTCGCGGTGCTGCGCGAGGCGCCGAGCGAGGTCGCGGTCCTGTCTTTGGCGGACTCGGTCGTCTCGGCCCTGGGCCGGCCGGTGGCGGTGCCGGGCTGGGGGGAGGTCCGCAGTGGGGTCTCGGTCGGTGTGGCGCTGGCCGGTGCCGACCTGGCCGACGCCGCGAGCTTGGTGCGCGGTGCCGGGGCAGCGATGCGCCACGCTGCTGAGCGCGGCGGGGGTTTCATGGTCTTCCACCCCGAACTGCGCCGCGCCGCGCTGGAGGCGTTCGAGACCGCCCAGGCGCTCGCCGACGCGACCTCCCTCGGGCAGCTGCGCGTCCACTACCAGCCGATCGTGGGGCTGAGCAGCGGCGAGCCAGTGGCCTGCGAAGCGCTGGTCCGCTGGCAACGGCCCGGGGTGGGCCTGGTCGGCCCCGACCTGTTCGTGCCCGTCGCCGAGCGCAACGGCCTGATCGTCGAGCTGGGCGGCTTCGTGATCGACCGGGCGGTCGCGGATGCGGCCAGCTGGCCCGAGACGAGCGGTGGGCGCCCGAAGGTGGCGGTCAACCTGTCAGCCCGCCAGTTTGGCGACAGCCACCTCGTCGAGCGTTTCAGCCACGCGTGCGCCGCGTGCGGGGTACCGCCGGGCTCGGTCGGGGTGGAGCTCACCGAGTCGGCCTTCGTCGCGACCGACGACTACGGCGCCTACCAGGTCCTCGCCGCGCTGCGGGAGATGGGGGTCGAGGTCGCCGTCGACGACTTCGGTACGGGCTATTCGGCCCTGTCGTACCTGAAGCACCTCCCCGTCGACGTCATAAAGATCGACCGGAGCTTCGTCGCCGGGCTCGGCGTCGACCGGGCCGACATGCTGGTGGTCGAGGCGGTGGCCCGCGTAGCGCAAGGGCTCGGCCTGCGGGTCATAGCCGAGGGGGTCGAGACCCCCGACCAGCTCGACGCCCTGCGCCAGCTGGGCTGCGACGCCGCCCAGGGCTACCTCCTCGCCCGGCCGGTCCCCAACGACCAGCTACCAGGCGCGCTCGACCACGCCCGCCAGGCCGTAGCCCGGGTAGGCCCCATGTCCCCCTCCAGCAGCCCCCGGGGCCGAGCCGGCGGCGCGGGCCGCCCTCGGCGCCCTCCCAAAGGGGCCGTCGTGGCTTTCGTGGTCAGGGAGCCGGCTTGGGCTGCCGATAACCATGCGCGGGACGGCACCGGGGCTGGGCCCGAGCGACACGCAAGGAGCAGACGGTCGATGAAGGCCAACCGGCTTCACTGTGGTCAGGCCACAGCTAACCCGCCCAGGCGCGTCCCCGGGCCGCCTGCGATGACGTGCCGCGCGTGAGGGGGCCGTCGTGAGCCTTGCCGCGGTCGCTGAGCCGCCGGGGGGTCCGCCGCCCGAGGAGGGTGCCACCGACCCGCCCGGGAGCATGGCGGCGGGATGGGCCCGGGCGTTCTTCACCCACCCGAGCCGGGTGGCCGCGTTCTTGTGGGCGATGGGAGCCGGCACGGTCGCTTTCGTGCTGACCCAGCAGGCGTGGTCGACCACCGCCTTTTCGGCCCTGGTGGTCGAGGCGGGCACCGCCGCGCTCTGCGCGGCCTTACGGCTCGGTGTCGGGCCGCACCTCCCGGTCTGGAGCCTGAACGTCGACGTGGCGCTCGGGAACCTGCTCATCACCGTGGCCGTCGCCGTCGCCGCCTCCCGGCACGTCAACCTGGCCAACCTGTACCTGCTTGTCGTGGTCTTCTCCCTGCTCTACTTGCCGTTTCGCGCCGCCCTCGGGCACCTCGGCGCTGCTGGGGCCGCCTACGCGCTGGTCCTCGGGCTCGGGGCCCGCCCGGCCGAGCCGGCACCAGTGGCCTGGTTGTCGGTCTTCGGCACCGCCGTCGTGCTGGGCGCGGTGGTGACCGGCCTGGTGAGCGTGCTCCGCGCGAGCGCCCGGGAGGACCACCTCACCGGGCTCGCCAACCGGCGCCACTGGGACGAGCGCCTCGACCAGGAGCTCGAACGGGCCCGGCGCTCGCAGGCCCCCCTGTCGGTGGTCGTCGCCGACCTCGACAGCTTCAAAGCCGTGAACGACGCCTTCGGCCACCCCGCCGGGGACCGGCTGCTCCGCGATGTCGCCTCGAGGTGGCAGACGGCCGTGCGCAACAGCGCCGACCTGCTCGCCCGCCTGGGCGGCGACGAGTTCGCCCTGCTCTCCCCCGGCACCGGCGAGCCGGGTTGCCACCGCCTCGCCCGCCGGCTCGCAGAGGCGTTGCCCGAGGGGGTGCGTGCCTCGTTCGGCACCGCCACCTGGGACCGCACCGAGAACGCCTCGGGCCTCGTCCGCCGGGCCGACCGCGCCATGTACCACAACAAGCGCCGCCACCGGCGCGACGAGACCCCACGCCCTGCCTGACGAACCACTCCCCGCTTGAAGCTTCTCAGCTTGGCCTGTCAGCCGATAGCAAAAGTGGCGCGCCTTGCGTGCCCCGTCGGCAGAGATCTGGTGAAAGTGGACTTGGCCGTCGGCATCGACTGCGCCGATGCGCACCCAGGACCACACCGCCCGGTTCCGGCCCGCAAGACCGCGCCCGGTCGGACTGCCTCCGGCGAGGAGGACACTTTGTTCGGCCTTGGCCTTGTCGAGAAAATCCCGAATTCAGGATTACAAGGATAATCACGAGGATTCTGTTATCCCGAGGACGCGGGGTTGGAGCAGTATTGTGGCGCTTCGCGCGGTGATTCCTCGGGATAATTATGTGAGCTCGGCGAGTTTAAGGATCAGGTCGTCGTCTCCTTTCCAGATTGGGGCGGGGTCGAGCGTGGGGCTGCCTGCTTGCTGGATCGCTTCGCGGACCATCTGAAGCTCCTATGTCAAGCCCGAAACTGACATTCGATGGGTCATGCGGCTCTTGCTCTGGC